>DASYVY010000059.1:0-3954 GCA_035936535.1 Thermomicrobiales bacterium
CCCACGGCTTCTGGACGATTTAACTGCCTGGCACGCCATCCGGCTCCTGGGCGGTCACCTGCTTTGCGACCTCGACTGCCTGACCGTAGCGTGCCAGCGCTGCTTCGTTGAACGGGTAGAGGTTCGTCAGCAGGTGATGGACGCCGAGACCGGCGTAGGCCGCAAGCTGTACTCCAAGCTCTCTGGCCTCCCCGGTCAGGAAACTTCCGGGTGTCTCCATCCAGGCCGGCAGCTCGCCGAGATCCCGGTATCCGACCGTCACTCCCCCCGTGATGACGAGGCTGGCCGGATCGCGCCCCTCCTCCCGGCAGGCAGCGTGAACCTTGCCGACCTCCGCGCGGACTCGCCCGGCATCGCCCAGCCAATCGATCGTCCACTGATCGCCGTAGCGGGCCGTCAGGCGGTGCATCCTCGGCCCGAACGAGCCGATCAGGATCGGAGGGCCGTCCGCTCGCGGCCCTCTCGGCCGGACCTCGCAGTCCGGAGCGGAGTGCCACGTTCCCTCCACGTCCACCTCCCCCGTCCGCAGGAGCGGGCGGATGATCCGCAACGCCTCCTCGAAACGCGCCACGCGACGATCGAACGGCACGTCGAACGCCACGAACTCCGGTTCGTGCCAACCCGCGCCGAGCCCGAGAATCAGCCGGCCACCGGATACCTCGTCAAGTGTCGTCGCCATCTTGGCAAGCAGGGCGGGATTGCGGAAACCGGCGCAGAGAACCGTCGTCCCGATCTCCACGCGTTCCGTCGCGGCGGCCAAGGCGGTGAGCATGGTCCACGCCTCCCAGAAGCCGACGGTATCCTTGCCGGGAAAGCGATGGAGAAGATGGTCGTAGACCCAGATCGAGTCGAGACCAAGCTGTTCGGCCTGTTGCGCGCGCTCCTTCAGGTCTTCCCAGGATGGCGCGGCGCCCCGCTCGCTCTCCGCCAGCGGAAGGATGAGCCCGATCTTCATGTGTCCTTGTCTCCTGTCAGCAGCGCTACCCCAACCTTTCCCGGGCCGGGATCCTGAACGATGATGCACCGAAACCCGGACGACCGTTCAAGCGCGGCTCCGGAACCTCCCTCTGCTCCCCGGGCGTCCACGGTCGGCCGTTTGGACCATGCATTGCGGACAGCGGTGGCTGCATCCGAAGCGGACGTGCTGCTGTTGTCGGGCGGCCTCGATTCCTCGTTGCTGGCGGGCCTGCGCGCCGCCAGCGATCAGACTCTACCCCTCATGATCACGGTTGGACTGGCCGGGGAAGGGCCGTGCCCCGCCCATGCCGCGCTTCCGTATCCCTGCAACGGGGACCTCGCCTCCGCCGCCCAGGTGGCGGAGCACCTCGACCTTGACTGGCGCCCGCTCCGGCTGGATGTCGCCACCGCACTGGCACATCTTGACGATCTCATGCGGCTGCGCACATCGTTCGACCTCGGATTGCTGAACGACATCCCGATCATCGCCGGGCTGCGCCATGCCCGATCGCTGGGCGCACGATCGTTCTGGACGGGCGACGATGCCGACACGCTGTTCGGCGGCTATCGCTTCCTGCGCACGGAAGCGGATTGGCCCGCGTTCCTGGCGAGCAGGATTCCGGCGATCGATCCTCCCGCTCGCGCGATCGGCGAGCACCTGGCAATGGCACCGGGGTTCCCCTTTCTCGCGCCGGGCGTGATCGCGGTCGCGCGATTCCTCAGGTGGGATGACCTGCACGTGTCGATCCCGGCGAGCGAGCGATCATCGCCGCCGTCCTTTGTCGACCAGTTCGACCCTGACTTGATGGCGGCGCCAACCCGTCCCTGGGGCAAGGCGATCCTGCGCAGGATCGCGGACGACGGGCTTCCGGGCGATATCGCCTGGCGACCCAAGACCGACCTCGAGTTCGGATCCGGCATGTGCGCGCTGGAAGGTCCGCTCGCGGCGGAAGTCACCTCCGTCGATCGGAACCGCCTCGATGCGATGGGCATCCGCTGGTTCAATGACGCCCACCGGGGAGCCTATCTGCGGTTCGAGGCCCTCGGGCTCCGCATCCCTACGCCGGAAATGGGGGACTACCCGTGCATCTCCTGCGCGGGAGGAGTCCGCGTTGGACGGCGGCACTGTCCGACATGCGGGGCCTGGCCCGCTGACCGGTAGCACATGTGGCACCGCTGATGGCACCGTATGTCCCTCAAGACCAGGATCAGGATCGGTCACTAAGCTCACACGAAACCCTACTCGACCTTCGCCGTGCCACACTGGCCATGCGACACATCTCGCGGCGCACCAGATCGCGGCGGCAACCCTCTCGCTGATCCCGGTCGTGCTGCTCTTCATCTTCCTGCAACGGTATTTTCTGGAAGGTGTCGCCGGCGCCGTGAAGGCGTAGACGGCGGCTCGATCGAAGGGAAAGGCATGGCGGATTCGAAACGACCCAACATCCTGTTCATCTGCACCGATCAGCAACGCTACGACGCGGCCGGGTGCTACGGAAATCCGCACATCCTGACGCCGACGATCGATCGCCTTGCGCGTGACGGCGTCCTGTTCGAGCAGTGCTATGTCCAGAACCCGGTCTGCGCTCCCTCGCGCGCCAGTCTCGTTACGGGCCAGTACGTCCACACCCACGGTCTCTGGGCCAACGGGGTCGAGCTGCCACCGCATGCCCCCATTGTTTCCCGCGCGCTGGCCGAGGGGGGATACGACTGCGGCATGATCGGCAAGATGCACCTTGCCTCGTGCTTTTCAGGCCGCACCGAGCCCCGTCGGGAGGACGACGGCTACGGCTTCTACCGGTGGGCGCACGACCCCTCCCATGCGTCATCCGAGAATGCGTACCATCAGTGGCTCGCCGAGCACCACCCGGCGCTCTACGAGCAGGCGAAAGCGGGCGGCGCCCGGCAACGGCACCAGGCGGCGGCGTTCGACACACTCCCGACGGAGGCACACTACACCCGCTGGGCGAGCGAGATGGCGCTTGAGTTCCTGCACGACCACCGCGACCCGGAACAGCCGTTTTTCCTCTGGCTCAATTATTTCGACCCCCACCACCCGTTCGTGGCACCGCGGGAATACCTCGATCGCTACGATCCGGAGGCGCTTCCCGACCCGATCACCGCACCCGACGAACTGGCGACCAAGCCGGCGATCCAGACGGATGCCTCCCGGGAAAGCTATGCCGGCTACGCCCGTGGCTTCGCCGACCACTCCTCCAGGGACATCAAGCAGATCATCGCCGCCTACTACGCGATGGTGACCTTGATCGACGACGAGATGGCCCGCGTCCTGGCCGCCCTCGACGAGCTGGGGCTTGCCGACGACACCGTCGTCATCTTCACCAGCGATCACGGCGAGATGCTCGGCGATCACCAACTCCTGCTCAAGGGGCCGTTACTGTACGAGAGCGCGGTGCGGGTGCCGCTGATCCTGCGCTGGCCCGGCCAGCTCCCGGCGGGCACGCGCCGAAGCGAGCTGGTCGAGTGGATCGACCTCACATCGACCTTCCTCGATGCCGCCGGGCTCGACCAGATGCCGGCCGCCCAGGGCATGAGCCTGCTTCCGCTCGCGCGCGGGGACGCTGACGCCGAGGGTCGAGGCTGGGCGCTCTGTGAGTACCGCAACAGCGGCCACGGCTATGATCCCCCCGTGCACCTGACGATGCTGCGGCATGGCCATCACAAGCTCATCGTCCAGCACGGCCAGCCGGCAACCGCCCGTCCCCGCACCGGAGAGCTGTACGACCTCAAAGCCGACCCGCAAGAGCTGTGCAACCTCTGGGACGATCCGACGTCGGCCGGGATCCGGATCGATCTCGAACGATTCCTGCTCGATGTCCTGGCCGCCACCGAGGACCGTTCCCAGCCGCGCGAGGCACATTGGTAGCCGCAATCCGGAACCCGCTCGTCGCATGCCGGGATGGGATTATGCCCGGGGAGCACGATCATCACCGCCTGGCAGACGGCAGACGGCGACATCGAGGTGCACGTCGCAAT
>DASYVY010000060.1:0-7436 GCA_035936535.1 Thermomicrobiales bacterium
ACACCCGCCGGCGCGGCGTTCCGCTCGTGATCATCGATCAACCGCCAATCGATGGCGTGCCGCACGTCGGGATCGACGACGAAGCGGCGGCTCACGCTGCGGCGACGCACCTGCGGGAACTGGGCCACGAGCGCATTGCGGTCATCTCGTTCTCGCTCCAGCGCCAGGCCGAGCAGCAACTCTGGACGCTGGCGAACTGGCCGGGAACGTCCTACGCGGTGACCGGTCGCCGTCTTTCCGGATACGCGCGTGCGCTGCAGGGCCACGTTCCCCTCGACCAGGTTCCCCTCGTCACATCGCGGGGTAGCAACGAGCGGCGCGGCCATGACGCCGCAACCCGGGTGCTGGCTCGGTCCATGCCGCCGACCGCGTTGCTCTGCCTCAGCGATTCGCTCGCACTCGGAGCACTGGCGGCCGCTCGCGATTCCGGAGCGCGGGTTCCGGACGACCTGTCCATCGTCGGTTTCGACGACATCCCGAGCGGCCGGTCGTCCACCCCGCCTCTGACCACTATCTCGCAGTCACACCGGGACAAGGGCCGGATTGCGGCCGGCATGCTGTTCGCGATACTTCGCGGCGAGCAGGTCGAACCGGTGCGCCAGCTCCCTGCCCGTCTCCTGGTGCGCGCATCGACCGCGCCTCCGCCGGCCTGACTCCCGGAACCAGCTGTCAATCCGGACGCTGGAACAGCCTCTCTCCCTTCGTCCTGCACCCGAGGTGTGTCGCTGACGGAAGCCACATGATGACTTTGCCGGGATCCATCCCTTCGGGGCATGTGTCGGGCAGTGGGACCACCTTGTGCATAGACAACCTTGGAGGGCTTGTTACCCGGCCCCCAGTCGCAAATTGTCCATACCTGCCTTACATCAAGGAATTTCAATCCAATCTGGCACGGCGTTTGCGTACGAGTAGCCGACCTGGTGGGCGCTGCGTCCCAGCTCCACACGCGAATGTCGCGTCACCAGATGGATATACGAATGCCCTGGGTTTGCACTCAGGCGTCCATAGCCCCAGAAAGGGATATCTACTCATGGCAAGCAAAAATTCGACACAGAAGCAGTTCTTCAATATCACGGACAATGTGCCGGAAGAAGCTTGGTACTGGCTCTCTATCGGTTCGATACTCGCTTCCGCTGGTTTCAAGCTCGCCAAGAAGGACCACGCGGCACTGTTCGTCGGGCAGTGGCCGCCGACATTCATCGTGTTCGCGCTGTACCATCGGCTTCTTCGCCCCAGCGCCAAGTAATCCCGACAAAGCTGGGTGGTCCTCGATAGATGAGGTCTACTCAGCTTGACAACCTGAAGCCGGGAAGCACGTCGTACAGACGATGCTTCTCGGCTTCGTCATGTCCGGCGCTCCCGAATGGAGGTCCCTTTGCCACGCCGCAGCGGCGCTACGCGGTGCGGCCGGTCAGAATGCGGGCCGAGGAGGGCGCGAGCGTCACCGGAAGCGCTCCGGCCTGAACGGTGGAGGAGCAGGTTGGATCGAGACGATCAATCAGCACCGTACCGTCCGGAATGTCACATGCCAGCAGGATCACAACCGGCTCCGCGGCGGCGTTGACGATGACGACCGCGACATCGTGGTCCGCGCAGCGGCTGAAGGCGAGTTGCTCCGAGGAGACGTGCACCTGGCGATAGTCGCCATTCGTCAACGCGGGCGAGTCCAGCCGGATCTCGGCCAGCAGGGCAATGTACGTCGCGAGCCAGGGCTGGAGATTGGCGTCAGGTGGTGGCGGCAGGGTCAGGGCCGGTCGCAGCGCGCGATCCCTGCCGTCGATCTTCTCTCCCTTGAGCCCCCATTCGCTACCGTAGTAGATCGACGGCACACCTGGCATCGTGAACAGCAGGGCGTAGAGCAGGGCGAGGTCTTCCTCGCGGTGCAGCAGGCTGGCGACGCGATTGACATCATGGTTGTCGGCGAAGTTGTAGAGCCGGAGGTTGCGATAGATTCCGTCCGGACCTGATTGCCGGTTCAGCGACCAGGCGATCTCATGCATGTTGCGGTCGTTGAAGGACGAATACAGCCCCTTGAAACACTCGTAGTTCGTGCAGGAATCGAGCATGCCGGGAGCGGTCCATGCCCGGTAATCCTCATGGACGACCTCGCCCATGAGCCAGCAGTCGGGGTGTGCCTCACGGGCCACCGTTGCAAGCTCATGCAGAAAGCCAAGGTCGATGACATCGGCGGTGTCGATGCGGATACCATCGATCCCGAAGGTCGCGAACCACATCCGGACCGACGAGAAGTGATACTCGCGGACATCGGGATTGCCGAGATTCAGCGTCACCAGCTCGTAGTTGCCCGCCCATGCGTCGTAGGTAAAGGCGTCACCGCGAGGGCTCGCGACACTGAAATTGATCCCCGCGAACCAGTCCCGGTAGGCGGAGGCTTCGCCGTTCGCCAGAAGGTCTTGGAAAGCCGGGAAGTCCCGGCTGACGTGGTTGAACACGCCATCGAGGACGACTTTCAGGCCAAGACCATGCCAATCCTCGATCAGGGCCCGAAGGTCATCGTTCCTGCCCAGGCGCCGATCCACCCGGTGGTAATCGACCGTGTCGTAACCATGCGTGCTGGATTCGAACACCGGCCCGAGATAGACCGCATTGCACCCGAGCGTGCGGATGTGATTGCCCCAGGCGGCCAGATCCGCCAGCCGCGAGACCGGTTCGGCCCGGAGATCATTCTCCGGAGGGGCATCGAGCAGGCCAAGCGGATAGATGTGATAGAAGATCGCGTCGTCGATCCAGGTCGTCATCACATGGTCCTCGAAACTTTGGCCGCCACAATGGACCGTCTCAACCTGTCAGCAACTGCGTAGGGATTGCGTAGTAGCCGGCACAGGACCGGCATGGGACCAGCAGTGTGATAGCAAGCAATGCTGTAATGGCCGGTCTTGCCTTGGCCGGCACAAGACCGGCCACTACATCCTCGGCCTGTTTCAGCGCTGGAGCACCCCGGCGGCGGTGCTGTCGAGCGCCGCCTCGATCTCTGCCCGCGTTGCCTGCAGGAAGTCTCCCGGCATCGTGTGCTTGAGCGCGCTGGCGGCCGCGCCGAGTGCAACCGCCCGCGTCAGGCCGTGAGGGTTCTCGAGATACCCCGCGAGAAACCCGGCGGCAAACGCATCTCCTCCACCCAGGCGATCCACAACCTCGATGTCCCGCCACTCGGACGTCGCCAACAGCCCGGAAGCGCCCATTGCCAGGCTCTGAAGCCTGAGGCGCCGGCTGCCCTTGGCGCGCTTGCGCGTGATCGTGACCGCGGCCACGCCGAGACGCTGCGTCGCGGTGCGCAAGACGTCCTCGTGCGACCCTTCGATCCCGAAGAACGTTCGCAGGCCGCCACGGGAGGAGAACAGGATATCGACCCGCGACACGATCGCGACGAATGCGTCCCTCGCGGCGCGCTCGCTCCAGAGTTTCGACCGATAGTTGAGATCGAACGAGACGAGCACGCCCATGCTGTTCGCGACCCGGACCGCCTCCATCGCCTCCGCTCGTGTACCGTTGGAGAGCGCCAGGGTGATGCCGGAGACATGCAGCGCTGTCGCCCCCCGCAACAGATCGGGCCAGTCGAATGTCCCCGGTTGGACTTTACTGATCGGCGTATCGCGGCGATCGTACGTCACCGATGACGGGCGCGGGTCGACTCCTTCCTCAAGGAAGTACAGCCCGGCGCGTCCTTGGTCCTCACCGACCCAGTGGATGCCCGCGGTGTCGACCCCGTTCGCGGCCGCGTGGCGAGCGATCGTCCGCCCCGGTCCGTTGTCTGGAAGGGCTGACACCCATGCGCTAGGAACACCGAGACATCGCAGCGCGACCGCTGTATTGAGCTCGGCGCCACCGACCGTCACGTTCAGCGCGTGCGTGCGTTCCAGCCGCTCGTGATCGGGAGGCGTCAACCGGATCATTGCCTCGCCAAACGTCACCACACGCTGCGGCGCCTCCGGTTCGGGCTCATCCTTGATCGATTCCAGAGGCAGGTCATCATCGTACGGCGCGGGAATCGCACTCATTCCGGTCCCTCTTCAACGTGCCACGCGGCGCCCTGGCACAGGCATCGGGAAGACGAGCGACGCATGACCGGCACTCTCCGCCGGTGTCACGGAAGGAACATGATGTGCCGCCGCGAGCATCCGCGTTGCCGGTCGTTTCCGTCCTTCTTGCGGGTGTCCACAGCGCATGTGTCCGCCAGTCGTTCGCATCCAACGTTCGCGGGCCCATTTCCTGGCACAATCATCCGGAGTGCCGGCATGGTTGGCAGGCGTCGACCCATGAAACGGCTGGCTCTCCCGTCCGAACTCTACCGCAGGCATTCGGTGAATGACAGTGGCGACGAGTCCTCCCCGGACTCGGGTCATGACACAGGTTATGGAGAAGCTAGGGTGCTTGATGATGCTTCGCCCTCGTCCCAGAGCGACCGGTCACGGATCGCGAAGCTGGTCGCACGGGTCCAGGAGATCGGACCGACCATCGAGGAAAGGATCGCGATTCCGGGGTCTGATCACTCGGTGACCGTCGTCCGGCCAGGCGACATCGATGCCTTGCTCGAACACGTCGTCGACGACCCCGAGCAGAACCTTCCCTACTGGGCGGCGGTCTGGCCAAGCGGGATCGCCCTTGCGGCCGCGATCGCGCGGGAGCCGGAAGTGGTGCGCGGCCGGCGGGTCCTCGAGCTTGGTTCCGGAGCCGGCATCACGGCGGCAATCGCCATGGACGCGGGCGCGGACCTGATCGCCACGGATTACGCCATCGAAGCCCTCCTGTTGACGCGCCTGACGTGCCGTCGCCATACCGGCCGGGAGCCGGAAACGTACCGGATCAACTGGCGCTCGGCGCTCCCGGAGTCGCTGCCGGTTCCGCCCGGCGGCTTTCCGGTCGTGCTCGCGGCGGATGTGCTCTACGAGCGGCGGGACATCGTGCCATTGCTCGACCTCGTTGAGCGCATCGTCGCGGTGGATGGCGTTCTCTGGCTGGCGGAGCCGGGGCGCCCGCCAGCCGCGACCTTCCTCGAAAAGGCCGAAGCGCAGGGCTGGTCGATTCGCTCGACACGCTGGACCGGTCCCTGGCCAGACGCGTCGGATGCCGGTGTGGTGGCGCGGGTGCATCTCCTTCAGCGAGCATCAACGCAACCGGGGCTTGACAACCGCGTCGAAAAGCGGCAAAAACAGCAGTACAGATCATAAAGCGCCGTGGTTTGTACACGGGAATACACCGATGGCCAACGCCAACCTGGCGTTCGCTGGTCGTAGGGCGCTTCGGGATAGCCTGTCCGGACGTACCGGACAAAAGCCTGTCCTGTCATCGGTGAAGGAGTGCAGGATGAGTCGCGTAATCTTCGACGGCGTCACGAAGCTTTATGGCGGGAGCGGCGACGCTCCAGCTGCGGTATCCGATCTCAACCTTGAGGTACACGACGAGGAGTTCCTGGTTCTCGTCGGGCCTTCGGGATGCGGCAAGTCCACCGCCATGCGGATGGTTGCCGGCCTCGAGGAGATCTCCGAGGGCCGGATCATCATCGGCGACCGGGTCGTCAACGACCTTCCCCCGAAAGACCGGAACGTGGCGATGGTGTTCCAGTCGTACGCGCTCTATCCCCACATGAGCGTTCGGGACAACCTGGCCTATCCGCTTAAGTTGCGCAAGACACCAAAGGCCGAGCGCGAGCAGCGCGTGCGTGAAGCGGCACGAATCCTCGATATCGAGCAGTATCTCGACCGCAAGCCGAAGGCGCTCTCCGGCGGCCAGCGCCAGCGCGTCGCCCTGGGCCGCGCGATCGTCCGGAACGCCGACCTCTTCCTGATGGACGAGCCGCTGTCCAACCTCGACGCCAAGCTGCGGGTGCAGACGCGAGCCGAACTCGTCAAGCTGCATGATCGAGTTCGCACGACCACGATTTATGTGACGCACGACCAGACCGAGGCGATGACGATGGGCGACCGCATCGCCGTCCTCAGCCTTGGCGTGCTCCAGCAGCTCGACACCCCGCAGAACCTCTACGACAACCCGGCCAACAAGTTCGTCGCCGGCTTCATTGGATCGCCATCGATGAACTTCATCGATGTCACGATCGAGGGCCAGAACGGGAAACTGTACGGCGTCACCCCGGGCTTCAAGATGGAAGTCCCGCAGAACGCCGCGCAGGGCCTTGAGAATTACATCGGCAAGACCGTGACGATGGGCGTCCGCCCGGAGCACCTGGTCGAGCGGTCGCGGCTCGATGGCCAGGCGCCGGAAGGGTCCCTGATCCCGGTCACCGTCGATGTCGTCGAGTTGCTCGGGAACGAGATCTTCGTCTACCTGACCAATCGTGGCGCTGTCCTCACGGCTCGCATGCCGCCGGACATGAACCTGACCCGGGGCCAGAACATCGAAGTGGCCGCGGAGTCCGACAAGCTGCACTTCTTCGATACCCAGACAGACGCGGCGATCCGCCGGTAGCCTGATTCCGATCAACCGGCACAACGGGAAAGGGGGAGAGACTCACGTCTCTCCCCCTTTCCCGTTGTGTTTGGGCTCCCCCCGCCTGCTCCTTGGGAAATCGAGTGCGAGACAACGCGCCGCCTCTTTTTGCGACAGCCCATGAAAGCGGGACAGTAGCATGCCGCGGGCGCGAAAAGACCCCGGCGGGAGGGACGTGCCAGGGTCTAGCGTCGGTTGCCTGAGATGGAAACGCTGTCGGGCGGCCGGGCAGGAAAGCAACGCGGGAAATGAAGCCGCCGCGACAGGTGCAAAGGAGATTTCGCTGGAAATGATCCGATCGATCGTGGTCGTGATGACGCGTAATCTGGCGGTTCCTCGCCTATCGGCGGGGAACCGCCAGGCTGCGCTGGTTAGCTCTTGGACTCGCCAGCGGTTGCTTCCTCGGTGATCGCCTCGTTGCGCGATCCAGTGACCTGGACCCGGATCTGGCGTGGCTTGGCCGCCTCGGCCTTGGGCACCGTCAGCCGTAGCATGCCGTGATCGAAGGTCGCGCTCGCTTCATTCGCGTTGACCTCCATCGGAAGCGTCAGGGAGCGCCGGAAGGTGCCGTGGGCCAACTCGTGCACGTACCAGTTGGCGCCCTTGGTTTCCTCCGACTCGGCGACATTCGGGACCTGACCACTCAGGGTGACGGTGTTCTTCTCGATCGTGATCTCGATGTCGTCCGGCCTGATCCCGGGAATCGCCGCTAGAATCACGACCTCGTTCTCGGTCGCGAACGCGTCAATGGGGAGCAACGAGCGGGTCCCGTCACCGTTGCCGGTGGGCCACAGGGTGTTGAATACGCCCGGGCTGAACGCCTCGCTCAGCAGACGGTCGACCGCGTCTCGCATGCCGAAAACCGGGGATACGGGATATCGGGTAGCCATGTTCGAATCCTTTCTGCTTCAACTACCGAATCGTCCGAGACCTGCATCATGTGCGTGGGTAGTGCGCCCCACCTGAATGCTTCT
>DASYVY010000061.1:0-4777 GCA_035936535.1 Thermomicrobiales bacterium
GGGTCGAGGGGCGGCTGCTCTATTCGTCCGGCACGGACCTGTTCGCGACGTATGCCAAGCGGTTCCTGAACATGGGCGTCAGTATCGTCGGCGGGTGCTGCGGCACAACGCCCGATCATGTCCGCGCGATGTCGGGCGCCGTGCGGTTCGCGCGCAACAAGCAGTCGTCGTCCGCGACCTCGACCGCGACCGGGCTGCTCACGATCGCGGAAGCCCCCCCGGTCCAGCCGGCGAGGGCGACGGCGCCACAGGCTCTGGTCCCGATCGCGGCGCGGAGTGCGCTGGGCGCCCGGCTGGGCCAGGAGTTCGTCGTCAGCGTCGAGGTCAACCCGCCGGCTTCGCTGGATTACAGCCGTGCCGTCCGGGCGTCGCAAAAGCTGATCGATGGCGGCGCGACCGTGATCAACACCACCGATGGCGCCCGTGCCAGCCTGCGGATGGATAACCTGACCTTCGCCTCGATCGTCCAGCGTGAGGTCGGCTGCGAGACGATCCTCCATGTCTGCTGCCGCGACCGGAACGTGCTCGGCCTGGTCTCCAACATGCTGGCGGCGCACGCGCTCGGGGTCCACAACCTGGTCGTGATCACCGGCGATCCGCCGAAGATGGGCGATTTTCCGGATGCCACCGCCGTCTACGACCTGGACAGCATCGGCTTGCTGCGGATGATCTCGAACATGAACGCCGGGATCGATCCAGCGGGGCGGGACATGAAGATCCCGACCCGGTTCGTCCTTGGAACCGGGGCCGAACCCGCCGCCCAGGACTATCCGCGGGAGCTGGACCGGCTGTTCCGGAAGCGGGAAGCCGGAGCCGACTTTGTGATGACCCAGCCCGTCTACGATCCCCGGACGATGGAGCGATTTCTCGAGGACACGCGGGATCTTGGCATCCCGATCCTGATGGGGGTAGTGCCGCTGGCATCGCACCGGAACGCGGAGTTCCTTCACGCCAATGTGCCGGGAATGAGCATCCCGGACGAGATCCGGGCGCGGATGGAGCGGGCCGGCAACGGGCCGGACGCTCGCCAGGAAGGGATCAGGATCGCGGTCGAGGCAATCGCCGCGGTGCGGGACCGCGTAGCCGGTGCGTACATCATCCCGCCGCTCGGGCAGTACGACTCGGCGGTGGCGATCATCCGCCAGCTCAGCGAGGGCACCGGCAGAATGACTGAGAAGCCGGCCGGACAGCACCAAGCCAGTCTCCCTCTGGTCCATGGTGAGTGACGGCGTGATCGGTACGCAGCGACCTTTCAGGTTCGGTGTCCAGATCGCCCGGTCGCTGAGGCCTGGAAGGACCAGGCACGACGGGCCCAGGTACGACGTTCTCCTGATGCCGGATCACTTCGGCGCCCAGCTCGCGATCGGCCCCCGCTGGCGATCGCGGCCGAGTCGACCTCCACACTCCGGATCGGCACGCTGGTCTGGCAGAACGACCTTCGCCATCCCGCGCTCGTCGCCTAGGAAGCGGCGACCCTCGATGTCCTCTCCGGCGGCCGGTTCGAGCTCGGGATCGGGGCGGGAGGCTCCTTTCCACCAGAGTATGGATGGACGGGCATCCCGTTCGACCCCGCTCCTGTCCGGGTCAGTGGCCTTGAGGAGAGCGTGCGGGTTCTGAAGGGGCTTGCCGACGACGACCCGCTTACCTTCACTGGCAAGCACTCCACTTTCGCGGAATACCGGGGACATCCGAAACCCCTCCAGCGACCCCATCCTCCCCTCCTGATCGCGGGCGGTGGCAGGCGGATGCTCGCCCTTGCCGCGCGAGAGGCCGACATCATCGGCCTGCCGCCGAGCATGCCGGCGCCGGACGGAGGCTTTGCCGAGGAGGAGGCAAGCCTGGACGCGTTCGCGACCAAGGCGGAGCTCATCCGGAACATCGCAGGTGAGCGCTTCGCCCGCATCGAGCTCAACATCCTGATCCAGATGCTGAGGGTTGCCGATGATCGGGAGGCGGCGATCGAGGCGCTGCGCACGGAGCGGGACATCGATGACGCCGCCTGGTTCGACTCGCCGATGGTCTATGTCGGAGCCGTCGACGAGATCTCCGATCGGATGCGGACCGTCCGCGACCGGCTCGGTGCTTCCTACTTCGTCGTCTTCGAACCCGTTAAGGAGTTCGCCCCGGTGGTCGCCGCGCTCGCGGGACGCTGAACCGGCGTCGGAGCGCTCATGGGCACCTTGGGCGATGGTCGATCCGCTGGCCCGGCGGAGTCGATCATTGCGCTGGCGTCACTCCGGGCGGCTTCGAGGCCAGGACATCGAGATGCTGGATGTCGGGAGGAACGACGAAGAGTTCCTCGGCTCGGGTCAGCAACGCCTCGGCAACTGGGCCGGTGAGGTGCACCTGGCGTCCGCTATCGTCTGGGAAGGCGTCGAAGATGCCGAATGTCGACGGGCCGAACTGGACGGCGAACCAGGCGACCGTAGCGGGCTCACCCTCGACGATCGATTGCGCGCCGCGGAGCAGCTCCGCGACCTCGGCTTCCTTGCCCGGTTTGGCTTCGAGACGGACGAGCAGCGCAACATTGACCATGTCAGACATGCGTCCCCTCCTATTCTATGGATATACCTGCCCGCGGATGCCGCGAGATCCGCGCACGTTGGACCATGCGACGGGTTTGCTTCCCCTCTACGGCGGCATAATGTGTGCCACCTCAGTTGATTACCGTGAGAGGCTCGCAGGAACAGTTTGCCGAGCGATTCCACCTGCGCCTCGGGACGGTCCCAATTGGGAGCAAGGGAAAAAGCAGCCCGACAGTGCCGCCCAGGTCCTGCTCCGGGTCATCGACTATGACCCCGACACCGTCGACCAGGAATTGCGTAGAAGAACCGGAGCGGCTGGAACGCCGGGAATGGAGGGTGACTGACATCGCTCACGACGCGGTTGACGTTGCGTCCGTCGGTTGAGACCCCTCCAGGTATTCTCCGTGCCAGAGATGGCGCATCTCTGGCACGGTGGCGAGCAGGTCCTGAAGGGTTCCCCGGGCGCGGATTCGCCCTTCCGCCATGATCACGATCTGGTCCGCCCGGCCCAGCGCCGCATGCCGGTGCGAGACCACCAGGCTCGTGACGCCCTCGCGCTCGAACAGGCGGTCCCAGAGGATCCGCTCGGTCTCGACATCGAGCGCGCTGGAGAGATCGTCGAACACGTACAGCTCGGCCGGGCGGACGAACATCCGGGCCGTCGCCGCCCGTTGCAACTGGCCACCGGAGAGCTTGACGCCGCGGGCACCGACCATCGTCTCCAGACCGTGTTCCAGGCCATCGAGGTCCCGCTCCATCACCGCCGAACGCAGCGCGGCGGAAAAGTCCACCTCGTTCTCCGGCAGACCGAGCAGGATGTTGTCCCGCAGCGTTTCGCTGAACAGGCGCGGCGCCTGCGGCGTGAACGATGTTCGCGGTGGGACGAAGAAGGATGACGGGTGATCGACCCGTTCCCCGTTCCAGCGGATCTCGCCACGATCGAGCGGGATCAACCCGAGGAGCGCCCGCAGCAGGGTCGTCTTGCCGGAGCCGACTTCGCCGACGATCACGGTCATCGTGCCGCGCTCGATCCGGAGATCGACATCGGTGATGCCGCGCTCGGTATCGGGGTACCAGGCGGTGATGCCTCGCGCTTCCAGTGAGCGGAATGGCGTGCTCCCGATGCGGGGAGCGGGCGGGAGGTCGGGCAGGGCTCCCCGGAGGTGGACCGGGCCGTTCTCGCCCAGGCGATCCGGCGGAACACCCTGCAGCAGGCCGGACATCCGGTTTAGGGAGACATCGGCCGATCGGTACTGGTTGAGATAGAAGCCGAACATGCTGACGACCTGGGACAGCCAGCCAAGGTAGGAGACGAACAGGGCAAGGTCGCCGACGCTGAAGTCGCCCGAGCGGATCGACTGCGCCGAGAGCATGAGGATGATGCCAGTGCCGATGTTGGCCATGTTCGTTGAGAGCGATCGCAGGATTTCGTCGAGCACCAGATGGTTGAGCGTGGCCCGGCGCCGGACGTCGTTGACGACCCGGAAGTGATCGACGACCCGCCCTTCGGCGCCGGCAACCTTTACGGCGGTAACCGCGCCGAACATCTCGCCCAGCAGGCCGGTGACGGCGCCGATCGATTCCTGGTTGGCCTTGCTGAAGCGCTCGACCCGGCTGCCGGCGATCCGCGCGATCACGATCACCGCCGCTAGCGGCAGGAACACCCCGACCGTGAGGAGGGCATCGATGCTCAGCAGGAAGCTGACGGCGATCACCAGCACCAGTGCCTGCCCGATCGGGTCGAGCGTCCAGCTCAGGAAGCTGCTGGCCACTCTGGCGTCATCCCGGAAACGGCTGACCGCTTCACCGGGCGAGATCGGTACCGCCCGCGCCCCGGGACGTTCCAGCACGCGGCGCAGCATGTTCTTCCGGAGCAGGGCCTCGACGTACTGGTTGAACGTCACTTCGCAGAGCGCCCCCAGGATCAGCCCGGCCATCCGGCCCGCGCCGATGCCGACCAGCAGTGCGAGGAGCGTCCAGAGCCCCATGTGTGCCGATGACGGGTCGGTCAGCGCGTTGAAGAACTCGCGGACGACCAGTCCCGGCAGCAGCGGTACGAGATAGAACAGCGTGCTCGCGGTCAACGCGCTGGCGGCGAACAGCCAGGGCTGAAAGCGGACCATCGCCACCACAAACCGCCAAGGGCTCAGGGCTGGCTTCATGGCCGCGCTCCGGTGGCGGGTTCGGGCTCACGATCGGCGGAAACCGTCCCGGTTGCGGAATGCCCTGTCAGATCCTCTCCGGTCCGGAGC
>DASYVY010000062.1:0-3500 GCA_035936535.1 Thermomicrobiales bacterium
CAGCGTATTCCCGGAGGTTGCGGGGTCGAAGGCGAACAACCGACCGGTCGGTATATCGACCCAGTGGAGCACTTTCGCGTCATCGTTCCAGAGCGGACCTTCTCCGGTTCCGGATGGCTCATCGACGACGAGCTCGGGAGCGGAGGATTCGAGCACCGGGACATCTTCGGGTTGTTGATGATTCACAGATGCCTCCCTGATTAGGCGATTATCGTGGTTTCGAAAGCGCGTGTGTGGGTAGCGCATCGGGTTGCGTGTGGTAGTCCGGTCACTGAAACCCCGGCGGCGAAGACCCGCGTCAGCCGCCTGCCCAGCGAAGGATCAGCGGCTGCCGGCGACGAGCGTGAGCGACCAGTCCCTCCCGGATGGCCGAAGGAACGGGCCCGAAGGGCGCGCGGGTGGCTTCGCTGCCGATAATCCCGCCTTCCCTCATCAGGATCTTGGTTGCGCGCAGCCCGCACTGCCGGTTCTCGAAGTGGATCATCGGCAGCCACTGCTCCCACAGCGCCGTCGCCTCAGCATGCGATCCCGCCCGCCAAAGCCTGACGACCTCGCCCAGCACCTCCGGGATCATCGCGCTCGGCATCGTCCCCGTCGCACCGGCCTCGAGGTCGGGGATCAGCGTGATGCTCTCCTCGCCGTCGAACGGACCCGGCAAGGCGTCGCCCGCCAGCTCGATCAGCACGCGCAGCTTTGCGGCGGCGTTCGCCGACTCGACCTTGGCGTATTGCACCGCCGGGATCTCGTGCGCGAGCCGGGCGAGGATCGACGGCGGCAGCGGCGTCCCGCTCATCGGCGCGTCCTGGATCATGATCGGGATATCGATCGCCGATGCCACGGCCGAGAAAAAGGGCAGCAGGCCCGCTTCCTCGACCCGCAAGGTGGCGCCGTGATAGGGCGGCATCAGCATCACCATCGCCGCTCCAGCCCTCTCCGCTCGCCTGCTCCGCTCGACCGCGATCCGGGTGCTGTAGTGGCTGGTGGTTACGATCACCGGCACGCGCCCGGCAATCCGCTCCATCGCCAGATCGAGCAAGCGATCACGCTCCGCATCGCTCAACGCGAACTGCTCGGAATAGTTGGCGAGAATGCAGATCGCATCGACGCCTGCCTCGACAAGGAAATCGAGCGCCCGTCCCTGGCCATCGAAATCGAGCGATTCATCGTCGTGGAAGATCGTCGGTGCGATTGGCATCACCCCCGCCAATACGCTGTGGTCCATCGCGTCGGCCCCCGTACTCGGTCGATCCGCTCCCGCGCTCACAGAAGGTCTCTCCGGTCTAGCCCGCTCCGTCGTCGGAGCCGCCCGGATCAGGGATCCGGCTGAGGTGAGCGATCGTCAGCAGGAAGGCGCCGTCCTCCACCCCGTCGACGGCGTGCTCCACTCCCGGCGCCAGCGAGATCAGGTGGCCTTCCGCCAACTCATGCGCCTCATCATCGACGGTGACGGTGATCGCGCCTCGCAACACCTGCACGGTGATCGGCCCCGGCGCGCTGTGCTCGTGCATCTTGCCGCCGCTGAGCATCGTGACCAGCACGACCCGCAATGTGTCGGTCTTGATCAGGATTTCGGCCCGGTGCCTGGCCACGCTGTCCGGATCGGGCGGAAACCGCTCGATCTCCCGTCCCAGATCGGCCAACCCGTAGATGTGTCCTTCGAGCGACGATGCCATTGGTCTCCTCCTCAATACGGTCAACGCGACCGCCTGATCGCCCTTTGTCGCTGGCGCATGACCCGCGGAACGGGTTTCGTCCCTCTCCCTCTGCAATATGCCGACCTCAGTATCGCCGGAAGGCCACATGGTGTGGAATCCGGGACGTTTTCCCCGGACTCGAATGCCACGGCGGCGTGTCAGAGAGCCCACCCTCTGGAGGACGGCGCGCCTGCCGCCAGCGCAGGGGGCCAATTGTTCAAGTTGCACACTATCGCGTTGGGGATTCGTCACTTGTGCCACTAGTGAGGATATTCACGCGGTCCCTAGACTGCATACAGACCACACGCCGATGTGTGACTTGTGCAATGTGCGCACTCGGTCATCAGGTTGTCACCCGGCTGGGTTAGGGCGGGGTAGGCCATTCTTCTAGAGGTGGGGGCTTCTCGATGGAGCTTGATGCGGGCAACACGGCCTGGGTGCTTATTTCGGCGGCGCTGGTGATGCTCATGACGCCGGCGCTCGGCTTTTTCTATGGTGGGCTCGTCAGCCGCAAGAACGTGCTGTCGACCATCATGCATAGTTTCTTCATCCTTGCGCTGATCAGTGTGGTCTGGGTGCTCTGGGGGTACACGCTCGCCTTCGGCCCGGACAAGGGCGGTCTGATCGGCGGTCTCGATTTCATCGGCCTCCGCAACATCATGCCTGGTGACGTGATGGATGCCTACGGGATTCCGACGCTCGCGTTCGTCGGGTTCCAGATGATGTTCGCCGCGATCACCCCGGCCCTGATCACCGGCGCCTTCGCCGAGCGCAAGCGCTTCAAGGCGTTCGTCGTCTTCTCGATCATCTGGTCGACGCTCGTCTACGCGCCGCTTGCCCACTGGGTCTGGGGCGGGGGATGGCTGGCTCAGCTTGGCGCGCTCGATTTCGCCGGTGGCACCGTGATCCACATCTCGTCCGGTGTTGCCGCACTCGTCGCCGCGATGGTGCTCGGTCGTCGCAAGACGTTCGGGACGGCTGAGACAGACCCACATGACCTGACGATGACGGTGCTCGGCGCCGGTCTGCTCTGGTTCGGCTGGTTCGGCTTCAACGCGGGGTCCGCGCTCGGCGCCAACGGCTTGGCGGCGCACGCCTTCGTGGTCACGAACGTAGCCGCCGCGATGGGCGCACTGAGCTGGATGACCGTCTCCTGGATGCGCAAGGGACACCCGAGCGTGCTCGGTGCCGCCGCGGGCGCGGTTGCCGGTCTTGTCGGCATCACCCCGGCCGCCGGGTTCGTCGGCGTTCCCGCCGCACTGGTGATCGGGTTTGTCGCCGGGATCGCCTGCTTCTTCACGGTCGACCTGCTCAAGGAGCGCTTCCGGGTCGATGACGCGCTCGATGTCTTCGCCGTCCATGGCGTCGGCGGGATCTGGGGCGCGCTGGCAACCGGCCTGTTCGCCGACGAGGCGATCAGCGGCATCGAGGGCGCCAACGGACTCTTCTTCGGCAACCCGGAGCAGCTCTGGTTCCAGCTCGTGGCGACGGTTGCCGCGCTGGCCTTCTCCGGAGCGGCGACGTTCGTGATCCTCAAGGCGATCAACCTGGTGATCCCGATTCGCGTCGAGGAAGAGGCCGAAGTGCTCGGTCTCGACAGCAGTCAGCATGGGGAAATCGCGTACCAGATCTAATCCACCGATGTTCCTGACGTGGAACCCGCCGGATCGCGAGGCGCACGTCAGGAACGACAACGGGCCAGTGGCCCAGGGAGACCTGTCATGTTGTTGATGCTCGCCTTCGCCTGTTTCTTCGCGATGTTCGCCGCCTGGTTGCTCGTGCCGAACGTGAACGAGCAGGCCGCCA
>DASYVY010000063.1:0-7283 GCA_035936535.1 Thermomicrobiales bacterium
GGAGTGATCGACGTTCAGGGTGCCCCGTCGGCGGAGATTGCCCAGCAGGCGGCCACGGACCTTGCCACCGCGCAGGCAGCCTGTGTCGGCCAGGAGTCCTGCGAGGCTCCAACCCTGCCGGACGAGCTGACAGCGTCCTAACGCAAGGTCCGGCGACTTCCATCCACCTCCGGTTTCGGGGTCGAGGGCGGGCCAACCCTCCCGATCCGGAATTCATCGCCCCTGTGGATGCGACCCGTGGCACAGGCTCCGTGCGGCCCCGAGCCAAGGAATCGGAGAAGGAGGGAACCCTGCTCCGGTCGCGATGTCGACCGTGCGCCCCTGGATCGCCAGATGACGGTCGTTAGTTGCCTTCGGCTTCCTCGGTTGGCGCTGCCTCGGTCGGCGGGGGCGTCACCTCGGCACCGCGTCGCACCAGGCCGGCCGATGTCGTTGCCTGGAGGGCATCCACCACGGACGTACGCTCTGCGTCGTCCTCGCGCGCTCGCTGCGCGTCACGTGACGTTCCCTCGGCACACCCGGTCAAGGCAAGCAGGAGAAGCCCGCCAACGACCGCAGAACGCGTGCTTGGGCGACGGGCTCGGGGTGGGGGCCGGACTGGCACTATGGCGCTATTCCGTCTGGGGCGATGGTTTGCGGTAGGTTCCGAAGGCATCCTGATATTCTTCCGCTACTTCCAGTCCTGTCTTGTGAACATAGATGCGCGTCGTCTGCGGCGAGGCATGTCCCAGAATGGTTTGCACCGTTGACTCTCGCACGCGGCGTCTCACCAGCTCGGTGGCGAGCCCGTGCCGGAAGGAATGCGGCGTGACATCGCTCTCGATACCGATCTCCTTGCACAGTTCGGCGATGATGTGCTCCACCGTCCGGGAACTGATCGCCGTCCCGGGCTGACCCACCTTGTCGCGCCCGCTGAAGGCAGGAAACGCTCCAGCGCCACGTACAGTGTCACCCCGTGCGCTCCAGTACGCCACCAGCGCGTCAGCGGTCCCGGCGTCGAAATGTACGGTGCGGCTTTTCCCGCCCTTGGCCCGGTAGATTCCGGCCGTGCCCCGGTCCAGATCGACGTCCCGGCGCCGCAGCGCGCACAGCTCCGAGACACGGACGCCAGTCCGGAACATGAACCGGATCATCGCGCGCACCTTGAGGCGTCTCAACTCCAGGTGCGGCTTGTCCATTCTGGGTCCGGAGTTTACCCGGTCGACGATCCGCTCCAGGTCAGCGAGCTTGACGTCCGGCGGGGGAGGGGTGAAGCGCGGCATCATCGCCGCGATCCGCACCCGCAACCGATCCGTCGCCAGGTCGGGGTGCAGATCATAGGCGGACAGGTACGCACACAGTTTGCGCACCGCGGACAGGTTGTTCTGCGCGGTGCGCATCTGCGAGACCTCTTCCGGCGTGCGGATGTCCGAGGGAACCAGGATCGCCGCGAACGAGGTCACGTGTTCGCTCTGGAGGGCCGTCACCGGTGCCTGGGCGGCGTCGATTCCCTCATGAACGAGCAGGTGGTTGAGGAACTTCTTGATTCCCTGCCGGTACGTTCGCTTGGAACGCGGAGCGAGGCGGAGGTCGCCGAAGAACATCTCGACGGCCGCCTCGAGCGTCATGGCCGGATCCCCTGCCTCCGCCGGGGAGCCGACGCCGGCCGCCGGCGGCATTGGTGATGACCCCGGTTGCGACAATCCCGGTGTTGAGTCTGGCGTTTCTTCGACATTGCGTTCCGCAGCCATGGCATCGGTCCCTCCTGTACGTACAGTGTATACGACAGGGGGGCCTTACGTGGCCATTACGGCGAAAACGGGGCATTACGGACCAGTCGGCTCGCTCCGGTCCGACGCTTCCTGTAGCGAATGGCGTTTCGCGAGCGCCGGGAGCGAGCGGCTGAACTCCCCATTGGACACGACGCGGGCGACGCCGGCCGCCTTGGCCGCCCGGAACCCCTCGACGTCGGTGTGGGGACCGAATGCGACGACCGGAATGCCGGCTGACATCGCTCTGTCGAGTTCCGTCCAGTCCATGGGCGTGTTGAAATCGACCAGAGCGAGCACCGCCCGGTCGCTGACATCGCTCAGGAGGGCATGAAAGCTTTCCGCATCCTTGGCGATGGCCACGACGTATCCAAGTTGCCGGAGCGAGGTCCTGATGCGCATGCCGAAGAAGAGGTCAGGGCTCAGGACGACGACCCTGCCGGACCCCCGCCACTGATTGCTGGCGTCTTCAGTCTCGTCAAAAGCAGCGTCGATCGTCATCCCTCGATGACCTCCAGCCTACGTGTCCCGGCGCCGGCTGCGTCCCTGATCTAGGGGACCGCCAGTGCCGCCGGGGAGGTGATCGCGCTCAACACCACCGGATCCGGATCGGTATCGAACGGCGGCAACGACACAACGAACGCATCCTCGACAGCGGCGCACTGCTTGATCTCTTCGACCGCTTCTTCCGGGATCGCCTCATCGACGTTCGTGACCATCAGTGCTTCGCCCCTTGGCGCGTGTCGCCCGACCTGCATGCCCGCGATGTTGACCCCGTGGCGGCCGAGGATCATTCCAAGCGTTCCAATCACGCCCGGCTGGTCGTGGTGATGGGTGATCAAAACATGTCCCGCCAGCGGCCGCTCCAATGAGAACCGGTCCACGGCGACGATCCCGGCGAAGACCCGATCCCAGGTCACGGTAACGGTGTGGGTCGTCTGCCCCCGCGTCTCGAACACGAATTGCGGCAGGTGGCGTTCGTCCCGATCGATGATCGGGTTGGCGACGAACACTCCCAGGTCTTCGGCGATCACCCTGGCATTGACGGGGGTCACCCGCCGGCAGATCCATCGTTGGAACGCTTGGCTGAGCGCGGCGTTGAGCACATGCTCGGCGACATCGAGCGACACCATTCCATGCACCGAGAGACGGATCTGGCTCGGGAGATCCGGATCCAGCACCGAGAGCAGATGCCCGGCGGCACCGGCCACGGTCGTCAGCCGGCGCAGTTCCGGTGCGTCCAGACTCGCCTGTGGCAGATTGACGGCATTCGGGACCGCCTCTCCACGGAGGGCGGCTAGCGTCGTGGAGCTGATCACCTTGCCGACCGCTTCCAGTGCCTCTGCGCTCGAGCCGCCGGTGTGCGGCGTAACCACGACGTTCGGAAGGCCGAAGAGGGGACTGTCGGTGCAGGGCTCATGTGGAAAGACATCGACGCCGGCAGCCGAGACGTGCCCGCTCCGGAGTGCCTCGGCAAGCGCGTTCTGGTCGACGACCTCGCCCCGGGCAACGTTGAGCACGATCACGCCCGGTTTTGTCGTGGCCAGCGAATCGGCGTTGAGCATGTGATGCGTCTCTGCCGTCGATGGCACGTGGAATGTGACGATATCCGATTCGGCATACAGCTCATCGAGAAGAACGGATTCGACATCCATCTCGGCAAAGCAGGCGTCCGGGATGTACGGATCGTAGGCGATCACCCGCATCTCAAACGCAAGAAGGCGCTTCGCGACGATCGATCCAACCCGGCCGAGCCCGATGATTCCTACCGTTCGGCCCCGCAAATCGATCGGCCTGATCCTTCTGCGTTCCCACCGGCCTGCATGGGTGGACTCATTAGCGTAGGGCAACTGCCTCGTCAGCGCCAGCAGCAGCGCGATCGTGTGTTCGCCGGCCGACGTCGCGTTCGCGCCGGGCGCATTGAGCACAAGTACACCGGCGCGCGTCGCCGCGTCCAGGTCGACGTTGTCGACGCCGACGCCCGCCCGCGCGACCACCTTGAGTCGTGGGGCGGCATCAATGACGTCCTCTGTGACCTGGGTCTCGCTGCGAACGACTAATGCGTCGGCATCGCCGATCGCCATCTTGAGCGCCGGGATATCCGTTCCCGCCACATCGATCAATGTTGCATGCGCGGATAGTTCGGCCCGGGCCACCGGGTGGATCGCATCGCTGACGACGATCCGCGGTCGCCCGTCGAGTCCCGCTGGTGAATCCTCGACCGGCGGCAGGGCCCGGGCCACGGCCTGACGGCGATCCTGCGTGTCGCGAACGCCATCAAGGTGGGAGAGAATCTCCGGAAAGCCGTCGACCTGCACGATCGAGCGATCATCCGTCTGGTGTGCCGCGCCGCCGATGTTGATCAGAAAGCAGGTGATTCCTCCCGCTGCATAGTTCAGCGCATGCCGCTCGCTGTCTTCGACGGCAAACCGGCACGCCTGCGCAAGAGCCACCGACAGTTTGTCGTCGGCGAATTCCACCTTAAGGGGAGGGAATCCGTGCCGCTCCAGCCAGCGGTACGTCATGTCCGCGGCCCCCAGCGGACGGGCTGTGATGATCAGGGCATTCTCGGCACCGAAACGGCTGAGGATCCGCTCGACAAATGCCTGTGCGCCAGGACACGGCCTGAGATGGGCGGCGGGTCCATCTGTGCTGTAGACCCAGTCTCGTACGTGTACCGGCACATTGAGGCCAGCGGAGTCGATGAACGCCCGCTCGGGCAGGTCCAGGCCAAAACGAGCGTTGGCTGCCGCCGCCAGAGGAGCAGGGTGCTCGGTGAGGACACCGTCGAGGTCGAGGGCGATCCGATCCGACGCGAAACGTGAGGCCATGATGGGTGCATTCCCGGAAGACGAAGGGCCGAATGGGCAGATCACGAGCGGCTGCAACCGGTAACGAACACCAGCGTCGTCGCCCCGCAGGTTCGAGCGTATCATGCCAACCTGCGGCACGGCGACGTAATGTGCCCCCGGGTCCGGTGAGACCAGCGTGCCGCCATCGAATTCATGGACAGCGCCCCTGATCGACCGATGGACCGGTGGACGCACCCGAACGCGTCTGCGATAACCGTTCGCACACGCCGATGGATGCAACCATCCGGTGTTGCGATGCACAGGGAGTGACATGACGAATAGCGCGACGGCCGGGACACCGATCATCGACCAGCACCGGTATCTCCAGCGACTCGACCGGGTACGCGAGCAACTCCGCGCCAATGGCGTCGATGTATTGCTGTTGGGGCCTTCCGCGGATCTGTACTATCTGACCGGTTTCGATGCCCATCTCAGCGAACGGCTCAATCTTCTGGTGGTGCCGGTCGAGGGTTCGCCGTCACTGGTAGTGCCCGTACTCGAAGCCCCGCTGATCGGCGACGCCCGGTCTCTTGTCGAGGTCCATACTTGGGTCGATCACGAGGATCCACAGGCGCTTGCCGCGAAGGTGATAGGTCCGCTGAATGGCAAACAGGTTGCCGTCGGCAATCAGCTCTGGAGCGCGTTCCTGCTGCGGTTGCAGCAACGCGTGCCAAACGGGTCCTGGCGGGAAGCATCCCCGCTGATGCGTCCGCTGCGGATGGTCAAGGATGAAGCGGAGATCGCGCTCATGGCCGAGGTCAGCCGGCTCACGGACGAGGCCTGGGAGGAGTTCATCGGCGGACCACCGCTCTCTGGACTGACCGAACGGGAGGCGCTCAGGCGCCTTGTCGACCTCACCGCCGCTCGCGGGCTCTCCGACATCTGGGGCATCTGTGCAAGCGGACCGAATGCCGCCTCTCCGCATCACGCCACGGGGTCCCGAACGATCCGCGATGGCGATGCCGTCCTCTTTGACTGGGGCGGAAAGCGAGAGGGATATCAGTCCGATGTCACGCGAACAATCGCTATCGGGGACCCGGGCGAGGAATTCAGGCACGTCTACGATGTCGTGCTCCGGGCCAACCAGGCAACGCTCGACGCCGTGCTACCGGGCGTGCCGCTGCAGGATCTCGACCGAACCGCCCGCCGGTTGATCTCCGAAGCTGGATACGGCGAGGCCTTCATCCACCGGGTCGGGCATGGGCTCGGGCTTGAGGTGCACGAAGAACCGTATCTCGTTGAGGGCAACGACCTGCCGCTCGAGGCCGGCATGGTTTTCAGTGACGAGCCTGGAGTCTACCTTGAGGGCCGTTTCGGCATCCGGATCGAGGACACCGTTGTCTGCACCGGTGACGGAGGCATGCGCCTCAACCATGCCCGCCGCGAGCTGACCACGATGCAATAGGTCACCCGGATGGCCAAGCGCCGATTCACCACTCGTTACCCGCTCCTCAAGTAAAAGCGTGGGGCATCAATAACGTTTGGCCTGCCGGAACACGATGTCCATGTCGCATGTGCGGGGGACCTACCATGAACGATGATCCACCAAGTGACGAGCGGGAATTGATCGACGAGATCGAGCACGGTTCGGGCGAGTACACGGACGCGGAGCTGCTCGACCAGGCGCAGCTCAACGCCCAGGCCATGTTGCTGGGAACCGTCTCCCTGCTCCGGAAGCATCCCGACATGCTGGGGGCTTGGCGGCAGGGCCTGGAGGACATCTTCATCCGCGCCTGGGATGCCGAACGTGCCTGGTCCGCGGCCGCCATTCTCGACGCCCTCCTGACCAACTATCGATCCTTCGGGGCGACCGTGGTCGATCACGATGCCGGCGAGGTTTCCGCTACGGCCACGATCAGCGCGTTGCCCGATGCGCTGCTCGTCGAAGAACTGGAGCTCGATCCCGCTGACATCAGCGAACTGCTGGAGATCGGAGCGGCGATCGCCGGACACCTCGGTGGCGCGCTCGACTGGACGATCGACCCAGACACCGGAGATATCGTGCTACGTGTTGGCGTCAGCAGGGGCACGCGGTGACCGCGACTATCGGCTCGCTGCGCCTGACGATCCTGTTCGAGGACACCTTCTCGATCAAGGACAAGCGACGCGAGATGAGATCGATCTGCCAGCGGGTCCAGAATCAGTTCAATGCCGCGATCGCCGAGATCGAGGACCTTGATGACATGCGGGTGGGCACCCTCGGCGTAGTCGTTGTCTCGAATTCCGCTCCGCACGCCAATCAGATGCTGAGCCGCGTGGAATCGTTTATCGAGCGATCGCTCGATATCGGGACGCTTGGCGACTCGCACATCGAATTGCTCTCGTTCGACGGCTGATCACCTCCCCGGAAAGCCGGGAAAGCACCAGACCAAGCGAGTGTTCCCGCGGCACGGCCGGCACGCGGGCACAGGTCGTCCCGCGTTTTCGCCATGCATGTCCCGTTCCGAGGCCGCCCGTGCTCCCTTGGTATCGGCGTAGATGATCCCTACTGCGCCGGAGACGCTACCGGTGACGCCGTCCCTTCGGGAAGCTCCGGCGTCACCGTCCCAACCGTGTTCTGGGTAGGGTCGGTCAGGAACAGGGAGCCGTCGGCTGCGACGGCGATGCCGAGCGGACGTTGCACGTCGCCGCCATCTCGCTCCCAGACGGTGGCCGGGGGCTGACCGCTCGCGACGGCCGAGAC
>DASYVY010000064.1:0-8234 GCA_035936535.1 Thermomicrobiales bacterium
GTGATGTCCCACGCCTCGCGCTTGCCGTCCGAGGTCAGGATGAACGCGCCCTTGCGCGTTCCGACCAGTACCCGTACTCCGCTCATTCTCGTCTCCTTGCCACGAAGTGTACGTACACTATAGGCGCAAGCTCAGCATAGCCTATCGGGGGCGTTGGCACTTCTTCCATATTGCGGGCGTCCGTGGCGACACACCGGCTCGGTCCTCGCCATGGAGCGGCAATGTCAAGCTCGTCCTTGTGCAGACGTTTGCCGTTGCCGCCCTCTTCTCTGGTCCTCCTCAGAGACATGCCACAGGTCGGGAGCGTTCATGTCAGTCCATCGAGCAGAGCGGGGGGAGGGCCCCGCTCTGCAGAGGTGATCCCGTGAGGTGGAATCAGCGTCCAGCATAGGGCGGGACCCGGACGTGCACTTCTCCGATCTTGCGGTCGCTGCCGGCCCCGGAGTCACATTGGATACGCTGCGTCATTGCGCCAGGGTGACTGCCGATCGCCGAGGTATTGCGAAGGGCATGCGCGGGCTCCCGTGGTGATCTTGACCCCTGGCTGCAACCGGTCACATGCAGGCTCCGCTGGTTCGATCTCGACCTCAGCCGGGAACTCTCCAGCTCGCCCTGGTCGTCCTCTTCGTCAAGACCTGCTAGCGACCCCACCTTATAGAGGTGATCCCGGCAGCTGCATCGTGTGGTCGCCCGAGGGCGGCACAATGCGCCTCCGGCGCTGCCGACGCAGTCAACAAGCAGAGATCGGCTTACCGCGGCCGGTCCAGAAGGCGATGGTGACACCCACTTGTCGGGCCAATCCCACAGGACGATCTCGCAGTAACCGATGGGCCGCTTCGCTCCATCCCTTCGGGATGGCCTATGAGCGGACGCGGTCCATCGCGATCGGCTGCGATGGCGAACGGTCCCATGTGGACCCCTTCCCGCGTGTGCTCACGGATGGACACAAGGTCCATCCCTACGGAAAGGTGGAGGCGCTGTCATCGGCCGGGGTCGCAATCCCGCGTCCCGGCAACCCGCGTCCTGCGGGCCAATCGCCTTCGGCGGTGTTCGCCCACGCGGTTCCAACGGACCAGCTTCCGGCCATGACATTCCTGCCCTGCTGTCATCCCGACCGGAGGCATCCGCCGGCGCCGCAGCGCCGATCTCTCCCACGTTGGCATCAGGGCCCGTCTCTGGAGGTACTCCCGGCAGGCGCCAAAGGCAGCGTGCAGCCAGGCCGCACAGGTGCGACACGATGGACCGCATCCGCTTTATCACTGCGTGATCGTCTATTGGGTCGAACCCTGCGATGAGCCAACCGGTTCCGGCAGGAAGCCAGCAAGCCGGGAAGCGCTGCGCTCATGGTGGCGTGTCAGCGCCAGGCCTGCGTCGCCCGGTTGATCGCGAGCGCCGGCAGCGCCGTCAGGATCGGCGGTTCGACGGCGCGCAACTGGCGCAATGACAGCGTGCGCTCGATCTGCTCATGCCCGTTGCGGATCGCCAGTGGCTCGGGATCGGCCGCAACCTGGATGGACCGGTCCGGCAGCAGTTGCGCGACCGGTCCGGCATCCGACGGGATCACCGCCGCCATCAGGCGATACGTTCCCTTCGGAACGGCCGGCAGGTGGAACGCCCCCGCACCGTTGATCCTGACCCCGCGAACCGGCACGTTCTGGGCAATCGCGGTGGGGTACAGCCCGATGTAGACCATTCCGGCGACCGGTTCCCGGCCACGCACCAGGCCGCTGACACTCCCGCCGGGCCCGGCTGTGTGGAGATGGATATCGGCGTGGTCCCGGGGCAGGGCATCGATCAGGTGGGGAAGGCAGCGCAACTGTGCCGGGTTGGTGCCGACAAGTTGCTTGAACCGGCTCGAGAAGGTGCCGAGGCTGGAGAACCCGACCTCGAAGCAGATGTCGGTGATGCTCAAATCGGTCGTCAGCACCAGTTCCTTGGCGCGCTGGAACCGGAGCGCGGAGAGGAACTCTCCCGGGGGAATGCCGGTGACATCGCGGAACATCCGGGCAAAGTGGAAGGGGCTGTAGTTCGCCATCTCGGCAAAGGTATCGAGGGTGAACGGGAAGTCGAGGTCGGCGTGCATTGCCTGGACGACACCAAGCACGGCCGATTCCTGAACGGAGACTGGGAGCTCCTCGATCCATGAACGCTGTTCGAGACCTATCTCCAGCGCGGATACCGCCACGTTGATCACCCTCCCCGGGACCCGATGCGGTCTCCCGCGTCCGTACGCCATGCCATGCCTGAGATGACAATCTGGCACATTGATGTACGTACACTAGCACAGATGTTCGCATCTGGCAAGGGGGGAAGATCGAAAGGTTCGGCGTAATACCTGGTACACCAGGCCTCCCAGGGTCCGTATCGGGGGGTGGCGTGCTCTTGGAGACAAGACGAATCCGGCTCAGGGTTCGAACCCTGAGCCGGAGTGCTGTCGTTGACGTCGGGACGTTCTTCGTGTCACCGGGTATGTAATGGCTGCCGGTTAGGCATCGCGGCGTTTGAGCAGGACCGCGGCGACTCCCACGATCCCGGCGACCCAGCCAAGGACGACCAGGGCCCCCTACCGCCGGCGAGAGCAGCGCCTCTGTCGAACCGATCGAAGTGAACGCCGAGCCCGCGTTCGAGGGCAGATACTGGAGGACATTGTCGCCGATCGAGGTGAGGGTCGCGTCGTGGTCGGTCTACCGGAGGATTCCATGACGGTCCACTGGTACGGGAGCGGGATGTTAAGGGACAGAGAGACGTCTCCGACCATTGTGCACTCCCTCTTCACTCTTCAAAAGTGATGGCTTCAGTAGCTTGACAGCACTAGAGCATTGCTCTAGTGGAGAATGAGATGTCAGCCAGAACCGTACCAACCACCAAAAAGACCAGTCGCGAGCGCTTCGTCCGCGCCGCCCGCCACCGCTTCGCCAGTCAGGGCTACGCCGCCACCACCACCCGCCAGATCGTGGCTGACGCGGGCAGCTCGATGGGCAACCTCTACTTCTACTTCCGAGACAAGGAGGGCATCCTGCAGGCCGTCCTCGACGAAGCCACCTGCGAGGCCGCCCGCACTGTGGACGAGGCCATCGCCCGTGTTCCACCGGGCCCGGCTCAGCTCGCGATCGCCGTCATCACCGGGGTCGAATCGCTGCTCGCCGAGCGGGAGCTGGCCCGGATCGTCTTCGTCGAGGCCCCCCGCTCCGGCCTTCGCGCCGAAGCCATCGCCCCCTTCGCGGATCGCGTCCAGCGCTTCTTCGCGGCCGCCCCGGGGCTACTCGACGGACTGGCACCGGATATCGCCGCCGGCGCCTGGATCGGCGCGATCTGGCAGGCGGTCGAAGGGCAACTCGACGCCACGCCGGAACTGGTGGCGCGCGACCTTGGCCGCGACCTTGCCCGTTGGAACCTGCGGGCCACCGGCCTCCCGCCCGCCATCGTAGAAACCGCCCTCCACGACGCCAACGCCGCCCTTGCGACCCGTGCAACCTTTTCGGCACTCGATACAAACGACAAGGAGACCCGATGACCACGCCCGTTGCCATCACCAGCCAGATCGAAATCGACGCCCCGGCCGCCACCGTCTGGGCGATCCTGATGGACTTCCCCGCCTACGGGGAGTGGAACCCCTTCATCCGCGGCATCAGCGGCCGACCCGAGGTCGGCGCTCGGCTCGAAGCCCGGCTCCAGCCGCCGGGCGGCCGCGCCATGACCTTCAAGCCAACCGTGCTCATCGCCGACACCAATCGCGAATTCCGCTGGCTCGGCAAGCTCCTGGTCAAGGGCCTGTTCGATGGCGAACACGTCTTCCGCATCGAACCGCTCGGCCCGGACCGTGTCAGCTTCATCCAGGAGGAATCCTTCGTCGGCATCCTCGTGCCGCTGCTCAAGGGCACCCTGGGCCAGGCCGAACGGGGCTTCCACGAGATGAACGCCGCCCTCAAGAGGCGAGCCGAAGGCACCGCCGAAGGGACGGCCCGCCATGGGCAAGGCTGACGTCTCCTGGCGCAGCGTCCGGCTCGAATCGCTGGCGCCCGATCGAGGAATACGCGCGGCACAATGGCCATGCCGATCTCATCCGGGAGTCGGGGGACGGATCACTGGGCAGTAACCATGGCCGGTTGGTGCATAGACGAATCCAGCCCGGGGTTTGAACCCTGGGCTGGATTGCATGTGCTGGAATGTGATGTCAAGTGTGCTGCCACTGTGTCCTGATCACGGCTCTCCTCTATGCATCACGGCTATGCATCACGGCGCTTCAGCAGGACCGCGGCGACTCCCACGAGCCCAGCTACCCAGCCAAGGACGACCAAGGCCCCTACCGCCGGCGAGAGCAGCGCCTCTGTCGAGCCGACCGAGGTGAACGACAGGCTGGCGTTGGACGGCAGGTACCGGAGGACGTTATCGAACGAGGCCGGCAACACGAGCTCGAGCAGTCCGGGGGCGATCAGGAGCAGGGCGAAGACCGTGCCGATCGCCCCGGCAGCCCGCCGGAGGATGGAGCCGAGTCCAAGACCAAGCAGAGCGATGGCGGTCAGGTAGCCGGCGGATTCGATCACGGCTCGCAGGACACCGGTGTCGGAGAGGCTCGCGCCGTCGCTCCCCATGAACGCTTGGCCGATGAAGAACGAGGCGAACGTCGCCGGCAGCATGATCGCGAAGGTGACGCCGGCGACGACGACGACCTTGGCCCAGAGAACCGGCAGTCGCTTCGGCACGGCCGCGAAGGTGGAGCGGATCATCCCGTTGGCGAACTCGCTCGTGATCGCCAGGACACCGACGATGCCGACGATGATCTGCGCGAGCATCATGCCGCCGAGGCTGGTCGTCGTCGGATCGGTCGTGTCCCCGAACCCGTCGCCACCGCTGCCGATGGTGCCGCTCAGGAACGCTGTCGACAACGCGCCGATCCCGATCATCGTCACGACGGCCGAGAGCATCGTGATCCAGTTGGACTGGAGGCTGCGGAACTTCACCCACTCCGAGCGGATCACGCGGGAGAACGTTACCGCCAGGTTTCGTGTTTCCATCCGATTGTTGACGTTGGTAGCCGGATCGACGGCGCGAGTGGAGCGAGCAACCGGGGGTTCCGCGATGAAGGTAGCCACGATCGATCTCCTTGGCGCCGCGGCGGTGCCGGGCTGAAATGGACGGATACGTGATGCGATGCTCAGGCCGCGACCGGCTGGTATTCGACGGAGTCGTGCGTCAGCGTCATGAAGGCCTCTTCGAGCGAGGGCTGCCTGGGAACCAGGGCATGGAGCGGAATCCTCGCCTCGAACGCCCGGTCCCCGATTGCCTCCGGCAGCCCCGTCACCCTGATCACATTCGGCTCGTCGGTCGTATCGATCGAGACGCCGTCCCCGAGCAGGACCCGGGTGAGGTGCGACGGATCAGGGGTATCGACGTCCACGCTGTTGTCGACGGCACTCTGGCGAAGCTGTTCGACGGTCATGTCCGCGATTAGCTTGCCCCGGCCGACGACGATCAGGTGCTCGGCCATCAGGCCCATCTCCGAGATCAGGTGGGATGACACGAACACCGTGCGGCCCTGGGCGGCGAGGTCCTTGAGCAGGTTCCGGATCCAGACGATGCCTTCCGGGTCGAGGCCGTTGACCGGCTCATCGCGGATCACGGTGTCCGGATCCCCGAGCAGGGCACCCGCGATCCCGAGTCGTTGCCTCATGCCGAGCGAAAACGCGCCCGCTCGCTTCCTGGCAACGGAGGTGAGGCCGACGGTATCCAGCACTTCCCGGACCCGGCGATCGGGAATCCCGTTGGTCGCCGCCATGGCCGACAGATGGTCGTACGCCGAACGGCCGGGATGAATCGCCCTGTCTTCGAGCAGCGCGCCGACCTCATGCATTGGCGCCCGGTGCTCGGCGAGTGATTTCCCGTTGACCGTCGCGCGCCCGGTCGTGGGGCTGTCGAGCCCCATGATCATGCGCATCGTGGTCGACTTCCCGGCCCCGTTGGGGCCGAGAAACCCGGTGATGACGCCGGGATGAACGGTGAAACTGAGCGAATCGACGGCGACCTTGTCCCCGTAGCGTTTGGTGACGTTCTCGACGGTGATCATGACGGGAGCCTTTCCTTTCGGTCGTGACGAGCAAGCCAACTGATGACCTGTTCATCTTGCGCTCCGGAAGGGCTGGCGTCGTCGTCCCGCTGCGGTGTTCCGTGCGGGGCTCACTCGTCTGGCTGGAGTAGCCTCGCCTGATACGCGAAGACGACGAGCTGGGCCCGGTCGTGGGCATCGAGCTTGACCATCGCCCGGTTGACGTGCGTCTTGACGGTGAACGACGAGATCGAGAGGGCCTCGCCGATCTCGTCGTTGGACAGCCCCCGCGCGTCAAGCACGAGCACTTCGCGTTCGCGTTCGGTGAGCTCGGCGATCATGGGCGCCCAGCGAGATGCCTGCTGCGCGGTTTCGGCGGCGGGTTGCGGCCGGGTGAGGAACTGCTCGATCAACGACCGGGTCGCTCGCGCCGACAGCAGCGATTCGCCGCTCGCGACGATCCGGATCGCCTCCACGATCTCGTCCGGACCGGCTCCCTTTCCCAGGAATCCGCTGGCGCCGGCATGGAGCGCGGCCGCCACGTTGTCGTCCGTCTCGAACGTCGTCAGGATGATGATCCGGACCCCGGCGAGGTTCTGGTCCGCACGGATGCGCCGGGTTGCCTCGATCCCGTCAAGCCCCGGCATCCGGATATCCATCAGTACGATATCCGCCCGTTCGCCCCGAGTCGCTCCGATGGCGGATTGCCCGTCGCCGACCTCCCCGACCACCATCAGGTCGTCCTCGAGCTCCAGCACCTCACGGAGCCCCGCCCGGATCAGCGGTTGGTCATCGGCGATCAGCACTCGAATCATGACCTGGCTTCCACCCGCTCCGTCCGCTCCGTACGTGCCGGCTCGACCGGTGCATAGGGGATGTGCGCTGCGACGACCAAGATGCCGTTGGACTGCTGTGCCGCCGTCACTGTTCCCCGATCGCGTCAACGCGCTCGCGCAATCCGATCAGACCATATCCGGTTCCCGGCACTGCCGGGATGGTGCTCTCGGCGTCGCGCCGGACCGGGTTGCTGACAACGACGACGAACTCGGTAGGTTCATAGGAGAGGGTCAGGCGCGTCTCGCCCAAGATCCCGTGCTTGCTGGCGTTAGTCAGCGACTCCTGGATCACGCGATAGGCCGTGAGTTCACTTGCGGCATCTAGGGGCTGTGCCCTGCCGCGGATACTCATCTGAACCCGCTGATCAGCACTAGCGAAGGAATCGAGCAGTTCGTTTACCTGGGCCAGGCCCGGTGCCGGCTCACGATGATCGATGTCCCTGGATCCGCGCAGGAGATGAAGGACGGCTGACAGATCGTCGAGCGCCAGTCGGGCCGCCTCGTTGACATGGGCGATTGCCGTGGCGGCGGTTTCCGGGGCATTTCGCGACATGGCGCGCTCGGCGAGCCCCGCCTGGATATTCACGACAGCGATATGGTGAGCCACGATATCGTGGAGTTCCCGGGCGATGTGGAGTCGCTCTTCCGCCACCCGCGCCCGGGCCTCCTGCTCGCGGGTCTCCTCGGCGCGGCGTGCCCGATCCTCGAGCACGCGCATGTTGATCCGCCGGCTGCGCACGGCGTCTCCGGCAGCGACAGCGAGCGAGACCCAGAACACCGGATCCAGCGATTCCGGCGATATCAGCGTGCCTCCGGCCGACTCCGCCTCGACCGGCAATACGATAACCAACGTGACCAGGCCAGTGATCACCGCGGTCCGTCTCGGATACAGGCTGGCAATGGTATAGAGGGCGATCCCCGAACCGATCAGGAAGGGGATCGGCAACTCCTCCCCTCCCGCGATTGCCGCGAGGATCGCCGACACGAGCAGCACGCCGAGCACGACGAACGGATAGCGCCGTCGAACGAGGAGCGATAGGCCGATCACGAGTGCCGATGTGCTTGCCGTGGCGAACGTGAACGAGCTACCGCCCGCTTGAGACAGTTCGTTGAAATACAGGTCGGGGAACGGCGTGCTCGCGGCTCCGAATGCCACGACCGGGTCGCTGATGGGGTGAAACTTCTGGTCTTGTTCGGACGGACTCATGACGACTCGGCCTTTGCGGATGGCGTTCATGGAGCCGACAGGCCACTACCAGTATCCTACGCCCCTGATCCTGTGAGTACAGAACAACGATCACAACGAGCGGCGACCGCATGTGGTCGCCGCTCGTTGTGATCGTTGTTCTGGCGGG
>DASYVY010000065.1:0-8382 GCA_035936535.1 Thermomicrobiales bacterium
GCTCCAACCGCGGGCGATGCCCAGGCGATCGGCGCGGGGAAGGGCAACTCTTCGGTTCGCTCCAGCAGCACCGTCGCGGGCACCCATGCCATGAACGCCAGCGGAACGAAGAAGGTCAGGAACGAACGCGCCGCACGATCAAGGATCGTCAACGGAAAGCCACCGAACTGCGTGAAGACGGTGTCGAACATCAGCCGTGCCGGCCAGGAATCGAGGAATCGGAAGGTCAGCGACGATGGCCCCAACTGGAACGCCCCGTCCAGCATGGCGCCGCCAATCAGCGATGCGATCAGGAAGACGACCTTGGCAGTCGTCCACTCGATCTCGACGATGGCCAACGCGACCGTCAGCAGCAGCAGACCACCGATCAGGTCGCCGAGGACCGCGACCCGGAACGACCCGAACATCAGCTGCAACATCGCCGGCATCGGCCGGAGAAGCATCCGGTCGTATTCGCCCTGCTGCACCATCTCATCGATCGCCTCGAGGCGGCTGAACAGGAGCAGCCAGAGCGCGTGGGATGTCACCCGCATGCCATACAGCAGGGTAACCTCGTTGAGTGACCAGCCTTTGATCGCCTGGAACTGCCCGAGCACGACCCAGATGAATACGAAGCCGATCGACTGGAATACCAGTCCGAACCCAACCTCGGTCAGGAAGTTCAACCGGTACTGCATCTGCCCGCGAATTGAGGCGTCGATCAGTGCCCAGCACAGGGAGGCGGTCGTCCTCATCTCCCCTTTAACCTCCCTGAATCACCAGCTTGCGCTGCGCTCGCTTCCAGGCGTAATTGCCGACGACAATCAGTGCCCCAATCCAGGCCATCTGCACCATGAGCGGCCGGATAAGTTCGGATCCTGTCACCTGCCCGGCGAATATGGCCCCCGGCAGAAACATCGCTGCCTGGAACGGGAGCCATTCGATGATCGCCCGAAGCGCATCGGGCATGAACCACAATGGCACGAGCGCTCCCGCCAGGAAATCGCTGGAGATACTGAGCATCGCGCGGACTCCGCTGACGTTGAAGAGCCAGAAGCCAAGCAGCCCGACGAGCATCCAGATCAACACGTTGACGACGAACGCCAGTGCCAGGCTCAGCAGGTAGAACAGTGCGTTTTCCAACGACGGTAACCGCAGGGATCCTACCAACATTGCCAGCGGAACGACCACGATCAGGAGCGGGGCTGATCCCACGACATGTCCGACCTGAATGGCAACCATCTGTTTCATGAATCCGAAGGGCCGAACAAGGTCCGTCGCGACCCGCCCCGTGATGATCCGCTCCTCGATCTCGAACGCGATCGAGTTCGGCAGAAAGAACCGGTGCAGCGAAGAGATCGTGAGATAGACCAACAAGGTTTCGGCGGGGATCCCTTGGACCGAGTCGCGCCCGTCGTAGACGGCTGACCAGACGACACGCAGCAGGTAGAGCTGGATCATTAGGGTCAGCAGCCAGCTGACCATCCGGAACCGGTAGACCTGGAACTGCCGTGCTGAAATCCGGATCAGCTCCCGCCAGGCAGGGTGAATCCGCAGGGCGAGGTTCACGCGGTGACGACCTTTGCCTCGTAGATCTCGCGGATGATGCCATCCATCTCCGGCTCGCGCACCGTGATGTCGATCACCGGCAGCCGCGCCGAGAGATCCGCGATCACGGCGGCGACCGCGGTCGTGGCGGGATCGATCGAGAACGAGGCCGTTAACTCCTCGTCCTTGATGACCGTCACCCCGGCCGGGGGAGCAGCCGTTACCTGTTGCAGGGCCTCTGTGCCTTCACCTGAGACGGTGATATCGAGCAACCGGTTCGGCGCGTAACGACGCTTGAGATCGGCGGCGGCGCCATCGAACAGCACCTTTCCCTGATCGATGATCAGGATCCGCTTGCAGAGGCGTTCGACGTCGTCCAGATCGTGCGTGGTCAGCAGCACGGTCGTCCTGCGCTCCCGGTTGATGTTCTCGATGAACTCGCGGATCCGCTCCTTGGCGACGACATCGAGCCCGACCGTCGGCTCGTCGAGGAACAACACGGGCGGCTCGTAGAGCACCGCCGCCGCGATGTCGCCACGCATCCGCTGGCCGAGGCTGAGCTGGCGGACGGGTGTGGCCAGGAACGGCTGCATCGCCAACAGCTCGACGAGCATGTCGCGGTTACGGCGGAACTGCTTGTCCGGCACACGATACATCTTGCCGATCAGGCGCAGCGACTCATCGAGCGGGAGGTCCCACCAGAGCTGGCTCCGCTGGCCAAAGACGACTCCGATGTTCATCGCGTTCGCCTCGCGGTCCTCCCAAGGCGTGATACCGGCGACGGTCACCGTACCGGAGGTGGGGACGAGGATCCCGGTCAGCATCTTGATCGTGGTCGATTTACCCGCGCCATTCGGCCCGAGATAGCCGACGACCTCGCCCTCATCAATCGCGAGGGATACGCCGTCCACCGCGACCGTGCGGTCCTTCTGGCGGGTGAACAGGGTGCGGAGGGCGACGAACCGCCCTTCCACACGCCTGGTTCGCTCGAAGACCTTGACCAGGTCATGCGCTTCGATCAGGGCCACACACCCGTTCCCTCCCGACGCCGTCCGGTTCACCTTGTCTGTCGTGGCCCCTACCTTAGCATCCCCGTTGTGTCATCGGCGGAGCCTAGCCGTCGCGATGTTCGACGTGCTGGCGACTTGCGTCAGGGGCGTCGTCATCCTCCAGAATCATGACCTTGACGTGGGAGGCGAGGGCACCACCCACGAGCGTGATCAGGGCGACATACCATGCCCAGGAGAGGAGAAGCGCGGCGAACGCGAAAGGGCCGTAGATCAGCCGCAAGCTTTCCAGGATGCGGTCGATCAGCAGCGCGAACGCTCCCTGTGCAATCAGGAACAGGACCGTCGCGACCACGGCGCCGGTGATGACGGCCGGCCAGCGCCGATCGCCACGAGGAACGACGGCATAGACCAGTCCAAACAGCACAACCAGAATCACCACGCGGACGAGGAACTGGATGATCACCAGGGAGGGACCATCCGCGCCGGGCAGAACCCGCGACGTTTCCCAGGCCAGTTGAGTCAGTGGCCGGGCGGCCAATGCCAGCAGGCCCAGAACGATCAGCCCGCACGCCAGGCTGAGCTCGACGAGCGACCGCCTGAGCCAACTGTCGGAGCCCGCATCGACATCCGAGACGTGGTTGAGCGCCTTGGTGACCACTCCGAGAATGCGGCGGCCGGTGGCCACGAGGACGACCAGCGAGAGGATCCCGACCCGGCGGCGATCCGAGATCGCGCGGCTGACGATCGCTTCGATCTCCTCCTGCCCGCGAGGGATGAACTCGCCCAGAAGGCGGGTCGCTTCCTGCGCCGCCCAATCCGCATCGGTGACGAAGGAGGCGAGCACCATTCTCAGGATCATGAGGGGAAAGAGGGACAGCATGGCGTAGAAGGCGATTGCCGCCGCCCATTCAACGGCGCTGCTGGTCAGCAGATCGCGCCCCGACTGGAGCACAACCTCACGCCATTGCGCCGCCGTCGCCTGGCGCAGCCGGGAACCGGATGCCGGCGCGCTCGCCGGTGTCCGGCTTTCGATGCTCTTCGGAACTGCCAAGGGTGTCTTCTATCCCGTCGCTCGATGTTGCCGGATCGCTGAGGACGACCACGTCCGGGGGTCCGGGACGTCGGTCAGCGTCACGTCAGCGGCAGGGCGAGTGGACATGCGTCCGCTTCCGGCACTACGCAACTCCGTTGCCGCTGCCGCTACGCTCTAGCAGGTCAACCCTGCGGCAGATGAGCTCCGCGAGCGAGAAGACAATCTCGACGCCGATCTCGTCATGGTCCCGGTTCGCCAGCGCTACGATCGTTACCCTCTCCCCGTTTACGTCCGGGAAGTGGAACGCCGCCGTTGAATAACCCGGCCCGCCGCCCGCGTGTCCCACGACCAGCCCATGCGACGCATCTAAATCGATCATCACCCCGAGCCCGTAGGCCGGTGTCCGGATCCAGCGATGCTCCGTGCCGGTCAGGACCGGGGTGAACATTTCCGCGAGCATCACCTCTCCGATGATCCGCCCGCCCATCAGTGCATCGAACAGCCGCGCGACGTCGGACGCGGTCGCTCCAAGCAATCCGTGGGACACCCATCCCGGATCGTACAACGGTCGCACATCACCTGACGCGTCCGCATCGAGGAACTGGTCGCCGTATCCAGGAGTACATGCCCCAAGGTCCACCAGCGAGGCGATCACGTGCGTCTCGTGGAGGCGAAGCGGGGCGATCACGAGGCGGGACAGCGCTTCCGTGAGAGACACCCCGGTGAGGCGCTCGATCACGAGCCGGAGGAGCAGGTAGCCGACGTTGGAGTAGCGCCAACCCATTCCGGGCGCGAATGCGAGACCTCGGCCCAGGGTGCGTTCCAGGAACCGATCGGTCGTCCAGGGTGTCGCGGGCTCACGACGCAGATCGGCGTGGTATTCGGGCATCGTTCCATAATCCGGCACGCCTCCCGTGTGGCCGAGCACTTGCCGGATCGTGATTGGCTGGACCGGTCCGCGCTCCGGCAACACCGTCGCCAGGGGATCGTCGAGGCCGATCCGGCCCTCCTCGACCAGGCGCAGGATCGCGATCGCGAGGTACGTCTTGGTGATGCTGTAGAGCGGAAAACGGGCATCGGCGGGGAGTGGATGGCGGGCATCGAGATCGGGGGATCCGATGCCCGCCGCCTGGATCACGCCGTTCACACTGACGGCGATTGCAGCCCCCGGCGTTCCGGTGGCGGCGAGGATCCTTCGCACCGCATCATCGACGGCCGGGTCCAGGTGATCATCGTCGGGCATATCGTCTCCGTCTGCAGGGCCAGGGAGTACTTCCGCGCGGGCTCGTCCCGGATTGTACGGGGAGAACTCTCTGGACGACCCCGGGTTTCCGGTATGATGATGCGCGAAACTCCATCTTTCCCGGTACGCCGCTGCTCAAGCGCAAGAGGTCATGAATATGCCCACGTCGTGTGTTGCCGCGCGCTTGTCGCGCCTGATGATCGTTGTCGTGCTCTTCTTCGGGATGTGCGCACCCGCGGTGGCGGGGCAGATCGACCCGGACGGGATCAAGGATCGCCAGGGAACCGACGACGCGGAATCGACTCCGGAGGTGTCTCCCGGTCTTGTCGACGAAGGCGAGTTCGTCAGCCCGGTCTTCGATGTCGAGGTGACCTGGACGGACGCTTGGGAACTCGGTGACCTCGAGAATCCGCTGGTTGAGTTCGCGATCGGCGGGAACTTCGATGCTGCGGTCACCTCCGATCCCGCCAACGGTGACGCGATCTGGCTCATGGACACCGCATCCGAGAGTGCGGTGCTCGGCATCTTCATCGTTCCCAACGAGGGGTTCAGCCCAACGACGATGGCCCAGGTGATGGGCCAACCGGAGTTTCTCAGCAACAATCTGTTCGTGTCGGAAGAATCCGAGACGCTTCTGCTCGAAACGACGGATACGTCCGCGGTGATCCTGGTTCGCGATGCCGACACGCCCGAGCATCTTGTCTACCTTGAAGTGGTGTTCCCGGAGGACGAGGACTACTTCATCTGGGCGGGATTCGACCTCTGGGAGCCGGATGCCTACGAAAGCGTGTTCGAGGACGTCGCCGAAGGCATCGATATCTCCGGTGTCGACATGTTCTCCGTCGCCTCCCCCGAGGAGCTTCTCGAGCTGATCGCCGACCCCGCCGCAGGCGATGTGGACGCAACACCGGAACCGGACGAAACCCCGGAAGTCGACGCGACCGAAGAGGCGGACGAGACGCCCGAAGCGGATGCGACCGAGGAGGCTGATGCCACCGAAGAGGCCAAAGAGACTCCCCAGGCGGACGCCACCGAGGAGGCCGACGGGACCCCGGAAGCGGACACCGCCCTGCCCGGGCTTGTTGCCGAGGGGGAGTACGAGAGCCCGCAGTACGGCACCGGGATCACCTGGACGGACGCCTGGATCGTGGACGAGAGCCGCGACGAACCGATCATCTCGGATGAGGACGAGCGCATCGATACGGTCTTCCTGACCGACGCGGCGACCGGGAGCACGATCATCTACATGACGATCGAGGAACTTGCTTCCAGCGATCCGGAGGACATCCTCGAGCGGATCACCGCCGAGGACTACAACGAGAACGTCTTCGGGATCGATCCCAACAGCGAGGTGCTCCTCGCCGACAGCACCGCCGATTCCGCCGCGATCCTGGTCGTCGACGACACCGGCCCGGACCCGCTCGTGATCCTCATGGAAGTGCACGCGCTCAACGACGAAGGCCTCGTCGCGTTTGTCGATTTCCGGGCGTACGTGAGCGACATCGACGAAGATGTGCTGACCGCGCTCGAGGAGGATCTCGAGATCGAGGGCCAGCCGGGTCTGACCGTCTACACTGTCGAGGAGATCCTCGCCGAGCTGGAGGGCATCTGACCGGGATGGTGTCTGGACCGAGAGCGTGCGGCATGGTCCTGAACATCGCCGCACGCTCCCGGGAGGACATCGCTTGGACCGGATTATCGCATCTGGCGGACCTGGCTGACGAGGCCGACCAGATTCCCCTCGGAATCGTGGAAGAACGCCTGCCACTCGTCGGTCCCGGCGGGACCCAGCCGGTCGTCATCATGGCTGAAGATCACGTGTGGCTCAGTGACGATCTCGACTCCCTGGTCGCGCAGGCGCTCGATGGACGCGCTGACGTCATCGACGCGCAGGTAGAGCAGGCTCGCGGGGGCATTGGCGTCCAGCAACAGCCGGACCGGACCCAGCGCGAAAAACGCAAGGCCGGGTGGATCGAACCGGCCGATGGGCGAGGCATCGAGCAGGCTGGAGTAGAAGGCTACCGCGCGGTCCATGTCGGTGACGCGCTGGGCCACCTGAAGCAGGTCCATGTCATCCCTCACCATCGTTTCGTAGCATCCCTACCAATTCGTAGCGATGCTATCATACGGCATGGCCGATCACAACAAGATGTCCAGTCCTGTACCAGACGACCTCCGCAATGCGGCTCGCGATCTCAACTCCGGGGCGATCCACCTGCTCCGTGGCATGCGCAATGTCGACCGCGAATCCGGCCTCACGCCGGCACGCCTCAGCGCGCTCTCGGTGCTGGTGTTCGGTGGTCCGGGCACGCTCGGCCGCCTGGCCAGGGCCGAGGAGGTCGCAGGCCCAACCATGACCCGGATCGTCGATGGCCTCTGCGCGCTGGGGTTGGCGGAGCGGAGGGAGCACCCCGACAATGGGCGCGCGGTGATCGTCTCCGCGACGCCAGCCGGGCATCAGCTCATGGAGACGGCGGCCCAGCGCAGATTTGATGCGATCATCGACGCGATGGCCGAGCTCCCGGAGGCGGACCGGGAAGCGCTGGTGATGGCGGCCCTGCCCTTGCGGCGCCTCGCCGCGATCGTGCGCGAGCGGAGCGATGCGGCGAAGGACGCGCCACCGTGATGGCCGGCGCGGCGAGCGACTACGTCACCGGAAAAGCGGGCATTGATCGGCACACCGTCCGGTGTCCTGGTCGACACGCTGCTCGGCAGACCGCAGGCGCCGGTCGACCGCTCCGCCCCCGGCAAGAGCGACGTTTGCACCCATGGGAGGCAAGCCAATGACGACGGTGATCCTGCTCGGGACACTGGACACCAAGGGTGAGGAATACGGGCTCGTCCGCGACCGGCTGCGCGAGGCCGGTATCGACACGGTCGTCATCGACGCCGGCGTGCTCGGCACCCCGCGACTGGGGGCGGACATCAGCCGGGAAGCGGTCGCCGGGGCGGCTGGCGCCGATCTGGGCGCCCTTGTCGACGCCGGCGATCGCGGCACCGCGATCGACACCATGCTGCGCGGCGCCACGGCCATCGTGAAGGAACTGATCGACGAGGGTAACGTTCACGGCATCTTCGGAATGGGCGGCTCCGGCGGCTCGACGCTCGTTTCGGGCGTGATGCGGAAACTTCCGGTCGGGTTTCCGAAGCTCCTCGTTTCGACGGTTGCCTCGGGCGATACGCGGCCGTACGTCGGTACGTCGGATATCGCGATGATGTCCTCGATCGTCGACATCGCCGGCATCAACCAGCTTTCGGAACGCATCCTCAGCAATGCCGCCGGGGCGATCGGCGGGATGGCGACGGCGTACAACAGGTTCACCTCCGCCCTCGACCGGAAACCGGTGATCGGGGCGACGATGTTCGGGGTGACGACCCAGTGCGTGACGACCGCCCGGGAGCGCCTGGAAGCACTGGGCTACGAGGTGCTCGTCTTCCACGCGACCGGCATCGGCGGCGACACGATGGAATCGCTGATGCGCGGCGGCGCGATCACGGGGGTGCTCGATATCACGACGACCGAGCTGGCGGATACCCTGGTCGGCGGCACCTTGCCGTCCGGGCCCGAG
>DASYVY010000066.1:0-5906 GCA_035936535.1 Thermomicrobiales bacterium
CCGTAGGGATCGTTGTCGAGCGGCCCGTCATCCTGGGTAAGTTCCGGGTAGACCTCGGGGAATGCCGGGAAGTTGTAGAACTGGCTCTCATCCGTGGCCGCATTGTAGTTGGCGACGAGATGGAGCAGGAACTCCCTGGCCGTGTCCTGGTTCTGCGAGTAGGTCGGGATCATCGCCGTGAATACGGCGTGGCCGTGGGCGAGCGCCCGCTCCTCGCCGCCGGGTCCCACCAGAGGTACGCCAAAGGAGATGTCCGGGGCGATCTCCGGGTTGTTGGTCTGCGCGGAGCGGAAAGCCGAGAGCGAGTTGAGGATGTAGGAGGCCTGCCCCGCGGCCATCAGCTGGTTGTTGGAGGCGGCGTTCCAGCTGAACACCTCCGGCGTCATGCAGCTCTCGAACAGGGACTTCATGTACTCCACCGCGGCAACGGTTTCCGGCGAGTTGATCGTGATGTTCTCGTTCTCGTCCTGGACCGCGCCACCGAATGCCCAGATCATGGCCTGCGCCGCCATGTTGGAATCGATCTCCTGCGACATGCCGATGCCCATCTGGACACCTTGCTCGTTGAAGATCGCCGTTCCGCCTGCCAGCAGATCGTCGTATGTCGCGGGGCCATCCGGGTATCCTGCCGTTTCCCACAGGCTCTTGCGGTAGTTGGCGGGGTCCGGCGCGTAGCCGTGGGTGAAGCCGTAGAACGTGTTGGTCGTCGGGTTGAACGAGTTGTTCTTGCACATCTCGAGCTGGGGGCCGTGGCGCCTTGTCGCTTCCTCGACGAGATCGGTCATGTCGACGACTGACTTCTCGTACTGCGGCAGCGAGGCGATGTGCTCGACGATGTCGTGGCCCTGCCCGGCCGAAATCTCGCCGGCGAACGTCGCCGGAATGTCAGCGGTGTTGATGCGGTCGAGCTGGACCGTCACCCCGTTCTCGGCCGCCCACTCATTGACGAAAGTCGTGAGCCACTCGTCGAACGAGGGCACGAAGTGCTGCCACTGGAGGATGGCCAGCGAGGTGCCGGAGATGTTCACGGTCGGCGTCGACTGGACCAGTGTCGCCGCCCGGCCGGTCGTCCGGGCACCGATCGTTGCTGCCATGCCGGCGATTCCGGCGGCGCTGGCGGTCCTGATCACGGAGCGTCGCGATACAGGGCGGGTAAGACCAGCGGATCGCCTGGAACGGAGGTCGCGCATAAGGTGTGCTCCTTGCTGAACGGTATTCTTCGGTTTGCCCGACAGATGTGTGGTCACAATACGCTACAGAGGGCGTCTCGTGCCAAGAAACCGGCGATCCGGTGCAGATGCTCATCGGGGCAGACCTTCGTGTCTGCCCCGACGAGAAGGGGGTGCTGCGTACAGGCGAACTGATAGACAATCGCGAAGCGATTGAGCGGATGCGATCCATTCATGATCGCCCTGATTGCCGGCACAAGGGCGGACATGGAGACCGCCCGTACGCGAGGGGCGTTCGGCGCCGTCCATCAGCCGCCGACGAGGGGAATGACGACGTCCTCGATGATCGGTCGGGGAGAGCGCAGCTCGACCGGTTGCCTTTCGAACCCGACCGCCGCGACGACGACCAGGTCAAGGTCAGGGACGACATAGATGTATTGTCCGCCGAAGCCGAGGGCGAAGAAGGCGTCGTAGCCGGACGCATCCGTGACCCACCACTGATACCCGTAGGGCGTGCCGCCGGTGCCGTCCCCATCGCTCTGATAGCTTGTCGCAGCCTCGATATAGTCCGCCGGCAGCAACCGATCGCCGTTCCAGCGTCCCTCCTGGAGATAGAGCAACCCCAGCCGCGCCATGTCACGCGGCGTCAGGAACAGCCCGTAGCCGCCAATCGCGTCACCTTGCGGCGTTTCGCGCCAGCGGCCGCGCTCGATTCCAAGTGGCCGGAACAGCACCTCATCGGCATAGCCTTCGAGTTGCCGGCCCGTGACCGCCTCGAGAATCACCCCGAGCACATGAGACCCGCCGCTGTTGTAAACATAAACGCTTCCCTGATCGGCGACGACCGGCTGGCTGAGGGTCAGGCTCAGCGGATCGTCGCTGGCTTCCAGCCGGGAGTAGTCCGTCCGGTAATTCCAGTCCAGGCCGGACGTCATCGTCAGCAGGCTGCGGATCGTGATGCCGGCGGTAGCGGCGTCGGCGCCGTCCGGGATCCGGTCCGGAATCAACGCCCCGATGGTCTGGTCGAGGCTGGCGAGATCACCGCGCTCCAGGGCGATTCCGATCAGGGTGCCGACCACGCTTTTCGTGACCGAGCGGATGTCGATCCGGTCGTCAGGGCCGTATCCGTTGTCATAGTGTTCGCTGACGATCACGCCATTGCGGACCACGACGAAGCCGGTCAATGCGGGGTAGGTTGGCAGGATTTCGTCCAGCGTCGATGGCAGGGAGGGATCGACGTTCTCCCCGGCGGGATCCGACACGATCCAGTCATCGCCCGATGGGTTGACCGGCTGTGCGGTGGCGCTTGTGGCGGAGCGGAGAGTGGGAACCATCAGCCAGGGAAGCGCGACAACCATGCGGCGGGAACAACGGCTTGACATCGGGTGGCTCTCTCTTGCGTAATGCGCAGGGATGTGCATCATCTGCGCCAGGCGACATACCTGTTCGCTCAATCTGAATGATGGATGCTCAAGATTCTCCGGGTCCGGCTGGTCAGGCAATGGCATGCTGCTGGAAACCATGTGCCGGGGACGAGCGATATCGCCGATGTTGACATATGCTGGCGTGACGACGGGCGATCGAGGTTGTGGTACAGGGTAACGAGGGTTCACCCGGTCAGGTGATGACGTGGTTCAGGCCTGATCGCCTCCGCACACTGTCCGCGAACCAAAAGCCGGCAGCGATTCGTTTCATGCTTGAAGCCTACGATACCGGGCGAGCGCTGGATTCAGTGGCGCCCTGATGTCGCGGCCGCAGCGATCCGCTGCCGCCAGTATGCACCCGCTGCTCTCGGCGCCTCCGCCCGGCGAGCGGCACGACCCTCAGGATCGGCAGGGCTGACGCCGGTGGTTCGTGGGTCCCTACTTCATAAGCATCGGATGTCGAGGGAAAGCCTCGGTCTGTCATCACCAGGCTGCAAGAGATCATGGACGTGCCACAGACAAGGGAACTGCACCAGAGGGGCGCGTTGACAACCATTGGCACCACGCCCTCCTTGCAGATTGAGCCGCTTCCCAACCCGTTGACCTCGACGGTGGGCAGGGAGCATGAGGTGGAGGCTGCCCTCCGCTTCCTGGCGACGGCGGATCTGCGGCTTCTGACCCTTACCGGCCCGGGTGGAGTGGGAAAGACGCGGCTCGCGCTTCGGTCCGCACGCCGGATCAAGACGGCGCTCGGCATGGACGTCGCCTTCGTCAACCTGGCGCCGATTGTCGAGCCGGCACTTGTCCGGGCGGCGATCGCCCAGGCGATCGGGGTGTCCGTCGGCGATCACCGGACGCTCATGTCCCGGCTGGTCCAGGCGATCGGAGACCGGTCACTGCTCCTGGTGCTGGACAATTTCGAGCAGGTTATCTCCGAATGCGTGATGGTCGCCGAGCTGCTCTCCCAATGCCCCAACGTCAAGGCATTGGTGACCAGCAGGATGCCACTGCATATCCAGGGTGAGCAGGAGTTCCCGGTTCCGCCCCTGGACCTGCCCGATTTCAACTCTCCGATGGGCTTGCGGGAGGTTGCCGAAAACGATGCGGTGGCCCTGTTCGTTCAGCGAGCGAAAGCAACGACACCGGAGTTCGAGCTCACCCGGCGCAACGCGGAGACGGTCGCGGCGATCTGTTCCCGCCTCGACGGGCTTCCGCTCGCGATCGAGCTGGCCGCCGCCCGGATCAGGATTTTTACCCCTGAATCCCTGCTCGCGCGCCTCAATGATCGGTTGGCGGTGCTTACCGGTGGTCCGCGAGACATGCCGTCGCGCCAGCGAACCATGCGTAGTGCGATCCAATGGAGCTATGACCTGCTGAGTCGTGAGGAGCAGGTGGTCTTTCAGCGTCTCGCGATCTTCAGTGGGTCCTTTTCGCTCGGTGCCGCGACCGAGATTCTGGATTTTCCGGTCGGGAGCACCTCCGCGTCGCCTGACGCTCCGTACTCGCCCGACTCCCCCGACGTGCTGGAATGCTTGCTCTCCCTGCTGGACAAGAGCCTGATCGTCAGGGTCACCACCGGGAGCGACGAGTATCGCTTCCGGATGCTCCAGACGATCCGTGAATTCGGCCTGGCCCAACTCGAGCGCTCCGGTGACACGGATCTGCTCCGGGCTCGCCTGCTGCGGTTCTATTGTGACCTGATCGCTGCCCAGGAGGCGGACTTCATCGGCCCGGATCAGCACATCGTGATGCGTCGGCTCGACAGCGAGGTGGGCAATCTCCGGATCGCGCTCCAGGCCGGGCTGGATCTCGAGCAGCCAGCGGGCCTCTCCGGATTGCGGCTGGCTTCGATGCTCTGGCGATACTGGCTGGTCCGGGGACAGCTCAGCGAGGGGACCCGCTGGTTGAGCCGGTCACTCAGCCTGGCGACCGACGTGCCGGCGGGCGATCGCGCCCAGGCACTGAACAACCTTGGCAATCTCTCGCTCGAGCTGGGTCAGTACACCAAGGCACAGGCGTGCTACGAGCAGAGCCTGGAACTCTATCGTTCCGTGGACGACAAGAGCGGGATGGGGGACGAGCTCAACAACCTGGGCCTGATCGACCTCATCCAGGGCAACTTCGCTCCGGCCCGGAAGCTCCTGGAGCAAAGCCTGGCCTATCGCCGCGAGCTCGATGACACCAGCTCCCTGCCATCGACCCTGACCAACCTCGGTGATATTGCCACTTACGAGGGAGATTACGACGCCGCAACGGCCTATCAAAGCGAGGCGCTCTCGATCCGGCGGTCGATCGGCAACAAGCGCGGTATCGCGCTCTCGTGTCACAACCTGGGAATGATCGCGTCGCTTCGCGGTGATCTCGATACCGCTGACCGCTGGTTCACCGAGGGGATGACCTACGCGAACGAGCTTGATGATGCCTATAGCCGGGCGAGCATCCTGCTGGGGCAGGGGCGGCTGGCGATCCGGCGAGGGCTGTTCCCCGACGCGATGGAGTTGCTGACCCAGTCGCTGCAGATCCTGCAGACAATGGGCTCGCGCCGCTTGCTCGCCGAGGTCGTCGATGCCCTGGCGGCGGGCGGCGCGATCGCGGGGCATCACGAAACCGCCGCCCGCCTGATCGGCAGCACCGCTTCGATGCGCGAGGGCCACAAGATCGGGATCAACGCCCGCAGCGTCATCGAGTACGAGGGGCTCGTCGAGACCCTGGCCCAGCACCTCGGGGAGACCGGATTCCAGCACGAGTTCGACACCGGAAAACGCATGACACTGGATGCCGCGACCGAGCAGGCTTTGCTCCTGGCTCGGGAGATCACCACGACACCCCGGAAGGAAGCAACAACCGCCACGGATGATCTTGCGACAGAGGACCGGGCCTCACAGGCCCTCGCCGACCAATTGGGGCTCACGGCCAGGGAGCGCGAAGTGCTGGTGCTGATCGTCGACGGGCTCACGGACAAGGAGATCGCCGACCGCCTCTTCATAAGCCCGCGCACGGCGATGACCCATGTCGGCAACGTCCTCTCCAAGCTGGGAGTCAACAACCGGAGGATGGCCGCCCGCGTGGCGATCGAGCGCGGCCTGGCGGCAATGCCGACCGATGATCGACCGGTGGAGTAGTCCTCCTTCGGTGTCGGCCGTGTGCCGACCTTCCAGGGCGGTCATCCAACCCGACGTTCCAGCACCACGCTCTGTCTCACTCCGGGATCGAGGAAGCGCCCTCAGGGAACCCGCTACAGTGAATAAGGCAAGGCGCCCCTGCGCCTGCTCGGACCGACAGTGAAAGCGCCTGAGGGAGCGGATCGCGATCC
>DASYVY010000067.1:0-3391 GCA_035936535.1 Thermomicrobiales bacterium
CATCAGGACCGCGTTGGTCCGGGTGCCATCCTGCAGGGTGATGGCGACCGGCTCTCGATGGATTCCCTGGGGCGCGGTTCCAGCCGACGGGATGCGCAGCGCGATTCCCCAGATCTCCCCCTCTCCCAGCCCGTCAGGCAGACCGGCGTCCCTGCCGATCGCGGCGTCCGCGCTGGCGATCGCCACGAACCGGGATGTCGAGAAGCCCTCGCGTCCCTCGATGACGGTCGGGTTCATGTCGGCGCCGCAGATAAAGGCCAGCGTATCGGAGGCGTCATCAGGATCGTGGAGCACTGGCCTCGCCTGCGGCCTGGTCGAGTTATCGGTCACGGTGGGTTCCTTTCTCCATGTCGCGTGCCGCATGTGCGGCGAGGATGTCTTCGATGCTACGGGATGCGCAGGGGCTCGGGTAGGTCGGGTCCGGCGAAGCCGAGGGGCGGGGGCGTGGCGGGCGCGTTCCTGGCCATGCCGAGAACGCGGAACCGGCCCATCCCGGCGGGGTCGATCAGCCGGAAGACGGCGGCCTGCGCGCGATAATACTCCTCGACCACCGTGTCCGGCTGCCGTTGCAACGCGACCAGCAGCTCCCCAAGGCCGACCTGGGCAAGGAAATCCGCCTGGGTCGTCAAACCCGTCACGGTGAATCCCGCCCCCTCGGCCGCTTCCATCAGCCGGCTGAAATCGACGTGCGCGGTCAGGTCCTGCATGCCGACATGACCGAACGGATCGTCCGTCACCTCATGCTGGCGATAGGCACGCAAGGTGCCTTCCAGCCGGTGATCGCGGTAGAGGTCCGAGGCCGCATAGCCGTAGTCGATGATCAGGGCGTAGCCACGCGCGATCCCCGCTCCTACCTCCGCGATCCACCGTTCCGCCGCCGGGGAGACCTCGATTCGCGACCCGGCCGGCCAGGAGGCGGGATCCAGCCCGTGGCGGTCGAGATAGCCCGGCAGGTCCAGCGCGGCAGCCTCCGGCGAGAGCGGGCCTTCCACCGCGATGAATCGCCCGTCCTCTGCCTGTCCAGCCTCCCAGCCCACGAACAGCTCATGGAACGCGGCCCCGTCCCACACAAGGCGATGGACCGGCAGGGCATCGGCGACCTCGTTGGCAACCACGACCCCGGTGATCGCCCCAGCGCCGACATCCGAACCCGCCGTTCGTTCAGCGGAGACGAGATCGCCCAGGCCGGCTTGCCGCATCGCGTCGAGCGCCTGCCGCGAGCGATGCGGATTGATCTCGTTGAGCCGGTAGCGCAACGCGGGTCGCAGCTCCGGGCGAAGGTCCAGCACCCCGGCGATGATGTCGTACGCCAGCCCCCCGACCCCGGACCCGTATTCCCGGATCGTGAACGGATCCGGTCGATCGAGCCGGTCCCAGAGAGCGGCGATGTGCCTGGCGATGGCAAGCCCGAAAAACGGGTGCATCTCCGGTGCGGTAAGGAAATCCCCACCACGTCCTGGCCGGCGAACCGGCGACAGGTAGTAGCCATGGAGCGGGTGATAGAGGGCGAGCTTCATGAACCGGGCAAAGGAGATCGGCCCGCGCTCCCCGATCTCGATCCGGATATCCGCGATCAGCCCGGGGATGCCAGCATCGTCTGGCGCTGTTCGCTGATCGTGTCCGTTGCTGGTCATCCTTCGGGTGGACCTCCGGTTCGCCTCGCGAGCGGCGCTGGCCACCTGTGTCCGGTAAGGAGACCGGTGGCGGCGTCCGGCAACAGCGCGGAGTACCGTACCGCTCGGGTTGGGCGCATGTGCCAGGACACGACGCCGCCAGCACCCTGGTTCCGGGAAAGGATACCGTCCGCAGCGCCAATCTGGGACGTGGCCGGATTCCTGCGTGAGAGTGCTATCCGCCAGTTGCCGTCTTTCGTTGCGGAAGCATCGGCGAGGTGGCAACATGGCTAGGCAAAACACGGAGGAGCAGAGACGTGGCAGGCGAGGCAAGCAAGACAGATCAACGACACAACGGCGCGTTCGTAGCCGGCTCCATTCTGGGTGGGCTGGCCGGCGCCGCGGTCGCCCTCTGGAAGGCGCCGCAGACGGGCGAGGAACTGCGCGGCAAACTCATGGGCGGGGAGGAAGGCTCAAGACGCGTCGTCGTGAGCGGGGTCGGCACAGGCTCCAGAGGCGCCCTAGGCAGGATCAGTGCGGGTGCCCAACGGATGGCGAGCGGGGTCACGGCGGCATCGCAACGCGTCTCCACACCCGACCCGGCAGCGGTCAAGGCATCGGTTTCATCCTCCGGCGCGTCGCTTTCGAACCGGGTGATGTCCTTGGTGGAGCGGGCGACCGCGCCGATTGTTGGGGTCAAGCTTGGCAAGACGGCGAACGGATCCGGACCGGCTGCAGGCGGGAACGCCGGCAACGGCTCATCGGCTTCGAGCACCGTCTCCACGACCTCTACGTCGAGCGGGGGCCAGGTCGACCAAAGCACGGCGACCCGGAGCTCGTCCCGCACGATCCTGCATTCACATGGAGACGAGAGCGTTCCCGATCGCATTACCTTCGGGACCTACAGCGGTCGCTCTTCGGGAAGTCAGTCGACGGCAGTGTCGTCCGAACCTGCAGCGGAGCCCCCAGCCGACGCAACGGTTGCCCAGTCGGGCAGTTCCCCAGGCGCCCTCGAGGATGCGACGCCCAGCCCGGCCTCCCCGGAGATCCCGCAGGGTGTTCCAGGTCATGTCCCGACGACCGAAGAGCTTGTCACTCCCAGAACACCGTTTGTCCCGGATCCGGACAGAACACCACCGTCATCGCAACAGTTCCCGTCGTTCCCCGAAAGCAACGACGACAATCGGTCGTAAACATCCGCTATCAAATGGATCACGCATCGTCGCTTCCTGGCGATGCACACGTGTGGAGGAGTAGTCACAATGATTGGTCGAGCGCGTACAGCCGTCAAGTTCTTCGTCTATGGCCTGGTCGGGGGTCTGTTGTTCGCTCCCCAGAGCGGCACCGAGACCCGCAAGCAGGTGATGACCTGGGTCAGCGGAACCGTTCAGGAGACGATGAAGAATATCTCGGGTGGCTCCGGTGGCGGCGGGAGCAATAGCGGCAGCGAATCCAGCACGTCGAGCACGTCAACCACCTCGACGATGTAGCGCGGATCGATCCGTCGGCCGGAATGTATGGACGTCCGCAATGGGCGCCGGGCCGGATGATGGTCGGACATGCAGAGAGCAGGGGTCAGGTGATTGCCTGGCCTCTGCTCTCTGCCATTTCGCCCCCGTGACCTTCCGGCCTACAAGCGGCTCAGGCCAGAAACCGGTTTTGCCCGTTACATGAAACCCAGTGCTTGCGCTGGGTCACAGCCTATTGCCTTGTTGACCGTTACGACCCTTGGAAGTTCCCCGATTCCATGGTCTTTTACCCGATCTCCCCATGCCCTC
>DASYVY010000068.1:0-6391 GCA_035936535.1 Thermomicrobiales bacterium
GGCAGCAGGCTTGCGTACGTTCACTCTTGACATTCCGCTCGCGCTGGTACTATAGCTACCGGTAGAGTTGGGCAGCAGCGGCTCCCTCTCCGGTTACCCAAACGCGTTCCCTCACTCGATCCCGCCACGTCCCGTTCGCAGAAAAGAGCGCGCACGCCATGTTTCAAGCCATCCGGGCGGGCAGCATCAGGGGGATCGGCGTCAATATTCACCCCACATTCGCCCTGGTCTTTATCTGGGCAGGGCTGCAATGGGGTTTCGGAACCAGTCGTGGCGCGTGGCCGCTGGTGTTGGGTCTGCTGCTGGTCCTGCTCGTGTTCGTCTCGGTCCTGATCCATGAGCTGGGCCACTGTGCGATGGCGCAGCAGTTTGGGGTCCGGGTTCTCGATATCACCCTGTGGCCGTTCGGTGGTGTGGCCCGGATCGAGCAGATGCCCGCGCTTCCACGAAGCGAGCTGCTGATCGCCTTGGCCGGACCGGCGATGAATCTGGCGATCGCGGTGGCGCTGCTGCCGCCGGTAGCCCTGATGTGGGTGTTTCTTGGGAGCGAACGGATATTCACGGGTCCCGATATCCTGGGCTCCATCACTCCCGCGAGTCTCATTGCCTACATTGCCCTTACCAACCTCACAATCATGGTGTTCAACCTGCTGCCAGCCTTTCCGGTCGATGGCGGTCGCGTCCTGAGAGCAGCGCTGACGCCGGGCTTGGGACGTGATCGCGCAACCTCCGTCGCCGTGGCGATCGGGATGGCGATGGCGGTGTTTCTCGCGGTGATCGGGATCTGGCAGCGACAGCCAATCCTCCCGATCCTGGGTGTGTTCGTGTTCTTCGCCGCACGTGCCGAAGCTCGCATGGAACGGGTTCAGTCCGCGATGCGGCGCCTGAAAGTCGGGCAGTTCGCGCTCTGGGACATGGGCGGCGTTTCGCCGCACGAACCGCTGACCTTTGCGTTGCGGGGCGGCCCCCGCGACTTGGTGGTAACCGATCACGGGCGGGTCATCGGCATGCTCTGGCGATACCAGCTGCTCGATGGTCTTCAGGGTGGCATGGCGGGTCGCACGGTCGCCGACCTCATGGACCGGTCGGTGTACGTCGCGGACATCGATGATTCGGTGTTCGATGTGCAGCAGGAGATGATGCGGACAAACCGGTGGGCGGTTCCGGTTACGGAACGGGGCCAATACCGGGGGATCTTCACCGCTGATCGATTCGTCCATCTTCATCGCCAGCTGGCTCCTGGACTGCTCGAAGGGCACGGATTGTCGCCCGAATGGCGGGAGGCGATCGGCGATATCTTCTCGCTCCGGCGAAGGCGGAGGTGACATCCCGGTGCGCTGCGGCCCGCGGTAAGGTAGAATGACCTTGTGCAGACTGCCCGGATCGGAGGCATGGCGATGAAAGTGTCGACACGAGGCGAATATGGAGTCCGGGCCATGGTTGCGCTTGCGCACCACTATGGCGACGGTCCATTGTCGATCACCGAGATCGCCAGGGAGTCGTCGGTCCCACCCGCCTACCTCGAGCAGTTGATCGCCCCGCTGCGCCGGGCAGGGCTCGTCGAAAGCAAACGAGGGGCGCACGGCGGCTATCTCCTGCGTCGGGCCCCCGCGGACGTCCGTGTCGGCGACGTCTATCGCGTGATGGAAGGGCCTGTCGCGCCGATGGACTGTGTGTCCGAGGACGAGGCCGATCAGACCTGCCCTTTGATCGAAGGGTGCGAGACCCGGCCGGTATGGCTGAAGGTACGGGATTCGATCGTTGAAGCACTCGATTCGACGACGCTTGCCGACCTGATCAACGCCTCTCCCAAACGGCCAGTCCCCGCGGATGTCGTTGCCGCTCCGGCATAGACCGCCCATCCCCCTCCTGAGTCCCATTTCGGAACTGGATGACCTCATGACCTACGGATCCCCGTCCGTCTACCTCGATCATGCCGCGACCACGCCGGTCGATCCGGCGGTGGTCGATGTGATGCTGCCCTGGTTCACCGCTCGGTTCGGCAACCCTTCCAGCATCTACCAGATCGGGCAGGAGGGCCGTGCCGCGCTGGACCAAGCGCGCGCCACGTTAGCCCGAGCGCTCCATGCACGACCGGGTGAGATCGTGTTCACGAGCGGGGCGACGGAGAGCAGCAATCTGGCGCTCAAGGGAGCAGCCTGGGCGGCCAGGCAGCGCGACCCCGACAGCATTCCGCACCTCATCACTACCAGGGTCGAACACCACGCCGTCCTCCATGCCGCTGAAGCGCTCGAGCGGCAGGGTTTCGCCGTTTCCTACCTGCCTGCGGATTCCTTCGGTCAGATCAGTCCGGATGCACTCAGCTCTGCAATCCGGCGGGAGACGTGCCTGATCTCGATCATCCTGGGGAACAACGAAATTGGAACGATCCAGGACATTTCGGCACTGTCGGCGGTCGCCCAGGACCATGACATTCCGTTCCATACCGATGCGGTGCAGGCCGCCGGAACCCTCGCGCTCGATGTAGACACCCTCGGTGTCGATCTTCTCTCGCTGTCGGCGCACAAGTTCTACGGACCCAAAGGCGTGGGGCTGCTCTATGTGCGCAAGGGTACGCCGATCGTCTTTCAGCAGGATGGCGGCGGACAGGAATCAGGGCGACGTGGCGGAACCGAAAACATTCCGCTGATCGTCGGTATGGCTGAGGCAATGCGCCGGGCGGAAGAAAGCCGGGATGCCTACAATGCTCACTGCCGGAACCTGCGCGATCGTCTCTGGAACGAGATCGCCTCACGCATCCCCGATTGCCGCCTCAATGGACCTCCATTGGACAACCGGAGACTCGTCAACAACTTGAACATCTCCGTTGACGGCGTCCAGGGGGAGACGGTGCTGCTGGGGCTGGACATGGCCGGTGTGGCGGCGTCAGCCGGTTCCGCCTGCACCACTGGGAACTCGGAGCCGAGCCATGTGCTCCGGGCGATCGGGCTGTCCGACCGAGAGGCTCGCTCAAGCATCCGGCTGTCAGTCGGTCGAGGAAACACCGAAAGCGACATCGACGACGCGCTGGATGCGCTCGAGGAGGTCATCGCGCGAGCCCGCAGCCTCGCCCCCTCTCTCCCGGTGTAGCGGCCTCACTGATTCTCCAGGAAGCCTGCGAGCGTGCGTGAGCATCGCACGTCAGCAGTCATATCCCGTATCCCATCGTCCTCGAGCGTCCAGCACATCGAGAGGACGGAGTGTACGAATGCCCATTGCGTCAGGCGTTGCCAGTCGATCCCGAGTTCGCGGGAGAACAGACCGATTCGCGCCGCCATGATGCCGGCGAGGTCGGGCCGCTCACCGATTCCCCATGGATTCAGCATCCAGGTGGCGATGTCGTAGCCGCGCTCTCCGACCAGCCCCTTTGGATCGATCGTGATCCATCCCTGTCCACCTCCCCTCAGGATGTTCTGGTGATGGATATCGCCGTGGAGCAGCGTCAGGTCTCGCGGCGAATCGAGCAGGTGCCGGGCCACTCCGATGGCGCGCTGGACCAGGTCGATCGGGATCGGGGACGCTGGGCCGCTGTTGCGGGAGGGATACTGAAACAAGGATCGAAACCATCGAGGCAACGGGTGCAGGTCATCGACGCGCTTTGGCGCTCGCCACAATCGCTGCATGATCGCCGCTCCGATCGCGGTTGCCTCGAGGTCCCTCATCGGAACGTCCCGGAGTGGAGTCCCGGGCCTGATCCGTTCGAGCATCATCAGCGCAGCGGAGGGGTCGGCGTCGAGCAGGCGCACCATTCCCTCACCGCCTGCTTGCGCGAGCGCCTCGATTTCCGATCGCACCTCGGACGAGGGAATGTTGAGCTTGAGGACGACTTCCCCGGCCAGTTCCGATTTGGCGAACAGCACGAGGTTGAAGCTGATCGGCGGCATCTCCGGCAGGATCGTGAGATTCCATTGTCTGCACCACGCATCGAGCAGCGACGGCAAACGACCCAGCCAGGCTGCGGTGGCCGCTTCACCATGTCCATTCGCGAGGCGCCGGGTCAGGACGTCAGGAATGGCGATTTCCGGCCGGTGGGAGGAGGCGGAAAGGATCATGGTGCTCCTGAACCCGCCTGCTCTGGCGGTTCCCCACCATGCGTCCGTGACGTCGACTCCTCCGCGGCAGGTCCGGTCTCAGTCGGGGCCATAGCGTCCGCCAGCGCCTTGCGCCCTTCGACGCCGTTGACCTGACCGATGGGTGGAAGATCAGCCAGCGAGCCCAATCCGAAGTGCTTGAGAAAGTCCGCGGATGTCCCGTACTGGATCGGGTTGCCAACCGTCGCTCGGCGTGACACCGGCTCGATCAGGCCCCTGGCATGCAGCGTGGCGAGCACTCCAGAGCAATCGACGCCGCGGATCGCCTCGATCTCCGAGCGCGTCACGGGCTGCTGGTACGCGACGATGGCAAGTGTCTCCAGCGCCGCCGATGAAAGCCGGGCCTCTCGATCGAGGTGGAGGAACGCCCGGAGATAGGGAGCGAAGCGCGGCGCGGTGGCAAGCTGGACCCGGTCTCCGTGACGTTGCACGATCCAGCCCCGCTCATGCCGGTCCACCAGGAGGGTGAGCGCCTCTTCGACCCTGGCGGAGCACGTATGGGCGCCGGCGGCGAGGTCGTCGATCGACGGCGGTTCGGGTGCGACGAGGAGAAGTGCTTCGATCAGCGCGGCCAGTTCCTCGAGCGGAAGCTCCGCACCCAGGTCCGGTGATGGCAATTTCGGCTGCTGGCCAGGTAATCGCGCGGTATCGGACGGGGAGGTCATCGGCGAACCCTCGGAGGTACGGTATCCGTGCGGTCCTCTCATATCAGGGGTAGTCTGGCGATCAGCCTCAACGCGGTTCAGGCTCGTAGGAGAACAGGTGCGCGTCATCGTCCTGACCATTCGGGGTATCGTCAGATCTGTCGGGACCAGCGAACCGATTGAGCTCGATGTCGCTGAAGAGGTCGCCTTGCGTCGCGACGATGGCCTGGCGACGCACGAGCACGAGCACAGCGAGAAAGCCCGTCGCTACCTCGGTGCGGCTTCGGTACTCCTGAACGACGGTGGAAAACCGCACGTGCGTCAGGCGGCCGACACATTCGCTGACATGGGCCACAACCTCTCGCAGTGAGACGACAGGGCGCTGCTGGATGATCGTCGCTGGCCGAGGCACCACGGAGAGCCTGCGCCGGAGGGAGCGCAGCAAGAGTGACACATCCTGACGAGCGAGGCGGGCGGGCTGGCCAGAAGCGGGTCGCGCGACCGCTCCGCCGGGAGATGGCGAGTACGACACTGTCCCGGCCGCATGGACCTGCTGGAGATGGCTGGCGAGCAGCTTGATCCGCTGGAAGTCCCGGAGCTGCTGGATAAGGTCGCTCTCGGGAATGTCGTCCTCGGCGTCAGGCGGCCGGGGAAGAAGCGACCGGCTTTTGAGCAGGGTGAGGCGGGCACCGACCGCCGTGAATTCCGCCACCACCTCGGGCGAAGCCTCGACCAACCCTTCGATGAACGCCAGGAATTGATGCGTCACCGCGACCAGCGAGACGTCCTCGATCGCGAGCTGAGAGCGCTCGATAAGCCGCAGCAGGACATCGAGCGGCCCTTCGTAGGTCGGCAGGTGGAGCTGGTATTCGTATAGGGACGGGAGTCCGTCGGACCGGGATGGCGTCATAGGTCGCTAATTGTACCTGTCGATCCGGCGAGGGACACGATTGTCCATGACCTGGAGCAGGAGGAGATCAGGATCGTCCGGATCAGGAGTCTGGTGATGCCGAACGAGCCATTCGATCCGGTCTCCGTAGCCGAGATCGCGGACGATCCCTGCGCCGACATGGTCGTGGACGGACAGCGCCCAAAGTCCTTGCGTCCCTCCTCGGGGTGCGATGGAACGACGGAGGCGATCGACCGTGGTTGGGGCAAAGCGACACATCAGCACATGGGCGATCCGGTCTGCAACCGTGATGCGGTAGGAGTCCTGAACCTTGCCGATGTCGTGGAGGAGGCCGGCGATCACCAGATCTGGAGGCGCGCCGAGTTCCGCCAGGCCCATTGCGACATCGATGGCGTGGACCTGGTCGGCTTGCGCGAGCTGCTTGAAGATCTCGGCCGTGCCGGGGCGCAACTCCGAGGCGATGGCGCAGGGGATCGCGGGTGAGGACCGTGGGCCCGGCCATGCGGACGACAGGTAAAACAGCGTTTGTCGGAGCCGGTGACGGAACTGGACCATGGAACCACGATAAGGGGAGTCAGATCAGGCCGTAGTAGACGACCTGGAGGATGGCTTCGCGGACCGGGTTAAGCACGCCGCCGACGATGGAGCTTCCGATGCGGCCGCCAACGAAGAACAACAGCATCAGGACCAGAAACCCGTAACGCTCGAGCGGAGCGAGAAGCGGCGTCCAGAAGCGCGGCAGGATG
>DASYVY010000069.1:0-7743 GCA_035936535.1 Thermomicrobiales bacterium
CCCGAGCCTTGGTGCCCGATGGCAGGTCACCTCGATGTACCACGCGGCGGCACCCAGGGAAGTGATCATGGCCGCGAGCCAACAGGAAGGTGGATTGTTCTCCTCCCTGCCACCGGAAGCCGTCCAGTCACTGGGAGTGCCGTCCTCGGAGATCACCCACTGGTTCGACATGTCGCCGTATCTCGAGAACAAGAAGCGCGTGACCCGCAGCCACGCGACCCAGCTCAGCCATTCCGGACCGTTCTCCGACCTTGATCAGCCAGACGCCGAAGCATGGCTGGCACGCGAGCAGTTCGTTCGGGTCGCCCTTCCATGGGATCGCGAACGGTCGGCGAACGATCTGTTCGACCTGCTTGCATCCCGTCACCCCGGAATGCCGTTCCGCGTGGAACCGGCCCCGGCATAACCCGGACGGAGTTCCGGGCACGCGCCTCCTCCGAAGGCACTCTCCGACCGCCATCCATCACGGCGGTCAGCCCGCTTCGTGGTCTGTCCTTTGTTGCCAGGCTGCACACTCCCTCACATCAGGTGAGGGAGTGACAGCCACCGTGCCATTCCCGTCCATCTCGCCCGGGTGACCGGGGGAGGCTTGATTACCACCCAGGACGGCGTAAAGGGGCACGATCGCCGGTCGCCCGCACTGGGCCAAACTGGTGATCGTGCCCCCTGCCATTCCGGAGGATAGGCGAGCGAGCCGTTACAGCTCGGTAACCACCGGAAGAATCAGCGGCCGTGTGCGAGAACGGCGATACAACGCCCGCCCGACCGTCTCCTTGGTGCGCTGCACGATGTACCCATACTGCGGCGCACCCTTCTTCTTGCGTTCGAGGTTCCGCTGGAGTTCCCGCTCCGCCTCCCGCAACGCACCGTTGTTCAGCTCCGGGGCCAGATCCTTGCCGACCAGCTCCGGCCCGGCGATCAGCTCGCCCGACTGACGGTCGAGCACGATCGTCACCACGATGAATCCGTCAGTGGTCAGGTTCTCTCGTGTGCGCAGCACCGCCTGTGAGCCGTCCCGGTCTCCCAGCCGGTCCACGAGAATGTTCCCGGCCTTGACGCGCCCGGTTTGCCGGGCGGTGTCCTTGGTGAACTCGATCACACCGCCGATTTCCGGCAGGAGCACGTGATCGCGCCGGATGCCGGTCTGCTCGCACAGATCCCGGTAAAGTGCCATGTGGCGGTACTCGCCGTGGATCGGCACGGCAAATCGGGGATTGAGCAGGCGGATCATTCGCTGCAATTCCTCGCGACCCGCATGCCCCGAAACATGGACACCTCGATCGACGGCGCTGTAGACGACGTTGCACCCCCGGCGGAACAGGTTGTCGATCGTGTGGGTGACCGTATCCTCGTTGCCCGGAATCGGTGTTGCAGACACGAAGATGACATCACCAGTCGACGCGCGGATCTTCGGGTGTTCGCCGGCGGCGATCCTCGCAAGGGCAGCAGCGGCCTCCCCCTGGCTGCCGGTGCTGACGATGATCCGCTTTTCCTTGGGCTGCCTCAGCAACTCGTCAAGCGGTATCAACAGCCCTTCCGGTGGATCGAGATAGCCGAGATCGAGCGCAACCCGCGCATTCTGCTCCATGCTGCGGCCCGCGACCGCGACCTTTCGGCCATGCTTGGCGGCTGCATCCAGCGCCATGTGAATGCGACTCACATTCGACGCGAACGTTGCGATAATGACCTGGCCCTTGGCCTTGCCGATCACCTCGTCCATCTTCTTCTGGACGACGAGCTCGGACGGCGTGCTGCCTTCCGTTTCGACGCGGACGGTGTCGGAGAACAGTGCGAGCACGCCCCGATCACCGATCTTCTTGAGCAACCGTTCGTCGGTCGGCTGACCCATCACCGGAGTCGGGTCGAACTTGAAATCGCCGGTGTCGACAATTGTTCCGACCGGGGTATGGACCGCAATCGCGCAAGCGTCCGGAATGGAGTGGGTGACGTGGACGAACTCCGCCGTCATCTGTCCCAACTGAACCCGTTCTCCGGATTCGATGGTTCGCAACTCCACCATTCGCTCGAGCCGGGCTTCGAGCATCTTCCGCTCGACAAACCCGAGGGCGAGTGGGGTGCCATAGATGGGGATGGGCTTGCTGCTCTTGAGCTGAGGGATCACATACGGCAACCCGCCGATGTGGTCCTCGTGACCATGGGTGATGAGGATCCCCCGGAAATTGTTCATCCGTTCGGCGATAAACGTGACATCAGGAATGATGAGGTCGATTCCGCGCTGGTTCTCTTCGGGGAACTTCCCGCCGCAATCGAGCAGGATCAGGTCCTGTCCGCACTCCACGGCGGTCATATTCTTGCCGACTTCACCGACTCCGCCGAGCGGTATGACGCGAAGGCGATCCGTGCCGATAGGGCCAGCAGTGGTCAGCCCCTGGCTATCCGCCAGCTGGGTCGTTTCGTGCAGCTCGTTGCCGGTCACGTTGCCGCTGGCGCGGCCCTGCCTGCCAGACCGCTGATGCGGATGCCTGGTTGGCTCCACGCGGTCCGGAGCCTGTTCGTCCCGCCGCGGCCGCCGAATGGGCCGTCTCGACCGTTGCTGCGTCTGGGCGCTATCCCGTGAGGAGGGCTGTTGATCCTGGGACCGGCCTCCGCGTCGCTGAGACCCTGTTGCTTTTGCCGCATCGGCATTGGCCGCGTTGGGCCGGCGCCCGTCATTCTGGGCGCCTCGTCGACTGGCCTGGTCCCGCTGGTTTTGGCCTTGTGACGTTCGCTGACCTTGCGGCGCATTCTTGTTGCCGGAAGCGCCTTGCGGTGACTGCTGCTGTCGACGCGGCGACTGATCCCGTTGCTCCTGAGGCCGGGTGCCCGCCCCCGCTCCCCTGGAGTCCTGCCGCCGACGAGAGCCATCGCCGCCCCGGCGATTGCTTTCCTGGCCGGTCGACGCGGCATCCGGTGCTGCTGGCTGCTGTGTTGCCTGCTGCTCGCCGCCCGATCGCTCGGAGGCAGGGCGCCGTCGCCGACGCCGGCGTCGATTGCCAGATGATTGTTGACTCGTGTTCTGTCCGGTAGGCTGCTCGCTCGTTCCCCGCTCGGGGTCGTTACGGCTCGTGTCCCTGTCTTCCAAGAATTCGTTCTCCCTGTGCCGGAATCCGGTCCCTTCCTTCCGCCGAGGCGCGGATCGCGCTGCCCACTGGGCGGGTTGGATGCAGCGATCGGTTCGCTGGGACTCCCTGAATCCGGCGCTTGTCTGATATCAACGTCGAACCGGATGACAGCGTCCATACGGCCGCATCCATGCTCGAAGCTTGAAGCTCGATCCCGATTCGCTGTCACGGCCAGCGACAGCGTGTTCTATTCGTCGGTCGTATCTGTTCGCGGCGTCTCGTCATGCCGCTGTAACCGCACGTCTCCGAAGAGACGGTCGGGCCGGGTATGCGGGGCGACTGCCGGTTCGACGTGCACGATCGCCTGCGCGTACTGTCCCGCGACCCCACGGACACTTTGCTCTACGTCCGAGGCCACGTCATGAGCCTGATCCACCCGAAGGAGTGGATCCACCGTGATGTCCACCTCGATCAGCATGCGGCCGCCCATCGAGCGGGCGCGCAGCTTGTGTGCGGTCTCTACTCCCTTGGTGTCGAGGATGGCTTCCATCAACATCCGGGGATTCGTGTTCGTGGCATCTGTCAGGACAAGGGAAGCGTCCCGCAGAATGGTCCACGCCGTCCATGCGATGATGCCGGAAATGATGAGGGACACGATCGCGTCGGCCCTGTCGAAACCGGCGCGGACACCCACCAACCCCGCGATGACGCCCAGAGAAACGGCAACATCACTCAAGGTGTGTTTGGCGTCGGCCGCGAGCAGGTCACTACGGAGTTCCCGGCCCTTGCGCCCTTCCCAGATCGTCACCGCGAGATTAATCGCGATCGTGCAGATCAGCACCGCGAACGATCCGGCATCGACACGGGGCGCGGCCCCGGCGATCAACTGCCCCACCGCACCTCGAACGATCTCGATCACGCTCACGGCCATCATCATCGCGATGACGAGCGATGCCAGCGTCTCGTAGCGATCGTGCCCGAAATGGTGCTCTTCGTCCGGAGGGCGAGCCGCTACAGCGATGCTCACCAGCCCGATCACGTTGGACATGCCATCCAGAAGCGATTGCGCGCCATCTGCGCTCATCGCCACAGATCCTGTCCACAGCCCATATCCGAGCTTGGCGCCTGCAACGGTCAGGTTAAGACCGAGAACGATCAACAGGACCTTGCGGATGCCCCTCGCCCGTTCGACCTGACCCAACTCCTGCGGCACCACGCTCGGTTGGGCTGGGTTGTCGTCGTGCAAAGGCCCGGTCACGGGTACCTGCCTGCTCACGGCTCCATGCCGTCTTTCCCTTGAGGTCAGTGTAGCAGGTACGTCGCGATCACTTCGGATCGCGTTCCAGCCGCCAAGGCAAGGCGTCAGTTCAGGAAGGCTACGATTCCGAGGAAAACAAGTCCGATCACGATCAGCAGGAGTGTGGCCGCAATGCAGCCAAGCGCTATCGCACTCCCAGTCCCGACCGTGGCGTCGGGATCTTCCGGATCCGGCGTCGTGATTCCTGTACTGGCAGGGGCCTGCACGGTCGAAGCGGAGCCGTCTGCTTCGTCTTTCGGCGCGACGATGCGGCTCGGGGATTGGGGAACTTCACCGTTACGCGAGCCATCTGGGTGGGTCAATCGAACGTCCTTGGCTGGTGTCTACTGGTGAGGTCAGCTCGCAGCTGAGTTGCTGCCGGCTGGCGACGACGCTGCCGGGATACGTGATTCCTGAGATGAAGCGTACCCGATCTGCATGGTGCCAATTCAGGCGTCCGCCGCAGGGGAGCCCGCGTTCCCATCGCGGGATCGCCTCGCTCTCCGCTTGGGCCCTGCCTTGCCGGCCGGCCCGGTTTCACTCAGGGCTCGTGTTCGTACCGTTCCGGCGTCCGGATGTTCCTGGTAGTAATGGAACGGCCCCGGGAAGTCGCGGACGATGCCGCCGTCCACTTCGACGATCCGGGTGCAGACGCGATCGAGGAAATACCGGTCGTGCGAGATCGCGAGAAAAGTCCCACCGAACCTCAGCAATGCATCCTCCAACGTCTCTACCGACGCGATGTCGAGATTGTTGGTCGGCTCGTCGAGCAGGAGAACATTGGCCCCGCCAAGCATCAGGAGCACGAGTTGCAAGCGGCTGCGCTCCCCACCACTGAGGGCCGTGACCGGTCGCAGCGCGTCGTCGCGGTCGAACAGAAACTCCACCAGGGCGGATAGCGCTTGTTGCTCGTTGAGCGGCTTTACCAGGCGGACGAGATCGAGCGGGCTGCGGCGTGGATCGAGGGTCTCGTTTTCCTGGGAGAAGTACCCGATATTCAGCGACGCTCCGTTCCGAAGGCTTCCCGACGTCGGCGCTTCCAGTCCCTGGATCATCCGGAACAGCGTGGTCTTCCCGGCACCATTGGGGCCGACCAGGCCCACTCGTTCCCCGTGGTGGACGGCCAGATCAAACGGTTCGAACACCACCTTGGTGCCGTAGCTCTTGGAGACGTTGTCGGCTTCGAGGACGATGTCACCGCCCCGCTCGACGGAGAAGTTCATCGAGATCCGGCGCCGGTTCAGGACAGGCGGGGCCAGGGCGTCGAGGCGGGCTCGCTCCTCCGCCACCTTGCGTCTCTGGTTCTCGGCACGAGAAGCGAACTTGGGATTTTGCCGCGCCCACTGCGTGAGTTGCTCCGCACTCGACTTCAACTTGCGGAACTCTCGCTCCCGCAACTCGCGGAGCTCAGCTTCGCGCGTGAGGTTCGCCTGCTTCTGCGCCTTGTATTCGCTGTAGTTTCCGGGATAGGCGGTGATCCTGGCGTCCTCGATCTCGAGAATCGCGTTGGCTACCCGGTCAATCATGTAGCGGTCGTGCGTGATGAGTCCCACGGCGCCACGGTAATCAGCCAGGTACCCCTCCAGCCACGACTTCGCGCGGACGTCGAGATGATTGTCCGGTTCATCGAGCAGCAGCACGTCTGGTTCGCCGGCCAGCATGGCAGCAAGCGCGACCATCTTGTTCTCGCCACCACTCAACATCCTGACGGGCTGGTCCCAAAGCGGCTCGGGCAACCCCAGCCCGGCCAGCAGGACCTCCGACAACGCCTCCGGCGGAGCGCCGCTGCCGGAGTCAAGCCGGCTCAACGCGTGGGTGTAGGCATCGAGCACATCCGCCATCTCTGCGTCGTCAAGCGGCTCCGCGAGGCGCGCCTCGAAATCCGCCAGGCTTTTCTCGATCGCGACGGGATGGTTGGACGTGCCAGCGACGATGTCCCGGGGAGTCGTATCCGGGAGCCGTTCAATCTCCTGACGGAGATATCCAACGTGCAATCCCCGCCGATGGACTACGTCGCCACTGGAGGGCACGAGCGATCGGGCCAGAAGCTGGAACAGGCTGCTCTTGCCGCTTCCGTTTTCCCCGACGACGGCAATGCGATCGCCTTCCTGGATCTCGAACGTGAGATCGGAGAAAACCTGCTTGCCTCCGTGTGCGAACGAAACGTGTGCTGCCTGGATGAGGAGCGTCATCGCGATATGCGGCCCTTGGGAGTATCGAGAATTGGGGTTTGTGGCGAAGCGAAGCCCTGCGGTACAAAGGGGAACCGAGGCAACGCACGCTTCAGGACAGCATGGCGAAGGGTTTCCGACGGTGGAAACCCTTCCGCCAGCCGTACCGATCGCTGGGTGGCCGCCGCTGGCGCCTTGCCCGGCATTATTGCGGGACAGCGACTCCTCCGGCGGCGATCGCCTGCTCCAGTTCCTCGACGGGCAACGAGCGGTCCTTCCACCGTTCGTCCGGATCCGGAGACGGGATCGACTCCAGCAGAAGCCGGGTATACGCCTCTTTGGGGTGATCCATCACTTCGACGGCGGAGCCGGTCTCCACGGTCCGTCCATGTTGCATCACCATCATGTCTCCGCCGAGATAATAGGCAGCCGAGACATCGTGTGTGATGAACACCGTCGAGATGCCGAGACGCTCCTTGAAGTCAAGAAGGATATTCATGATCACCGCTCGCACCGCGACGTCGAGCATCGAGATCGCCTCATCGGCGACGATCACCTTGGGTTTGAGCAGGTAGGCACGGGCGAGCATGACCCGCTGACACTCGCCACCGCTGAGCTGGTGAGGGTGCCGCCCCAGAACGTCCGACGGCCGCAGGTTGGCCGCTTTCAACGCCTCCTCGATCATCTCCTGCTTCTCGGCCTTGCCCTTCGCAAGGCCGAATTTCTTGATCGTCAGTTCAAATACCCGGTTGATCCTGTAGAACGGGTTGTAGATGCCGTAGACACCGCCTGGACCTCCCGTCGGAACGAGACCATCTCGTTGCGATCGAGCGAGCAGATATCCCGGCCCCGCCACCGCGCGGTGCCGCTCGTCGGACGCTGCAATCCGAGCAGCGTCCGAGCGGCGGTCGTCTTCCCGGAACCACTTTCGCCAACGATGCTGATCAGCCGGGGCGGCGCTTCGGGCAGGGACAAGGAGACGTTGTCGTTGGCGACCGTCCGATCCGGGCAAACCGAACGTCCGGGCGGGAACGGGATCCGTTTGTATGTGTACCGACAATGGAGAAATTGTAGTCAGAAACGCCGGACCCGGCAATAGGGGTCCGGCGTTCCTTCGCCCGTTGAGTGGCCGCTGCCCGCCTGGTCCTTCGCCATCGGCTCAGCGCGGAAAACCGCCCGGAAGGCAAGCCTTCCGGGCGGTAATGGACATGAC
>DASYVY010000070.1:0-3394 GCA_035936535.1 Thermomicrobiales bacterium
GGCATCGGTGTCGGGTTCCGAGCCACGTTACAGTTGCGCGACAGCGCCGGAATCTCACCGGCTTCCCCTGCGATCCTGCGCCCCGGGAACGATGGTTCCGGAGGCGCACTCCAGGCGTGGGTCTTCACATGGAAAGGTGCGGACGCCGGCTGACTGGCCCGCGTCCGGGTGCATGGTTACATTCGGGGGGACCCTCTGTCAATTGGTTGCCATCTTCCACGGCCCGGACCGGCGCGGGCAACATCTGGTGCTTGGTTGGACAGGCGAAGCTGGTGCGGCTATCCTCCACTGCGCATCACGCACCAGCGCAGCCGCTCTCCGCCAACCGACGTTCGCCTCCGCAGAATGCTGGAATGAGGTTTCGTGGACATCAGCCACTCAGCCGGTCTTGGTCTTGCGGCCGTCTTCGCCGCCATTTTCGGAAGCATGCTGGGCCTGGGCGGCGGCGTGTTCCTCGTGCCGCTTTTCACGCTGTTCTTCGGGGTCGATCCCAAAGTGGCCGTTGGCGCCAGCGCTGTCTGCGTCGTCACAAACTCCGTCGTCGGTTCGTCCGTCCACATTCGGAGCGGGTTCACCAATATCCGGCTCGCGATGATCCTTCAGGTGACGACTGCGACCGGGGCCATCATCGGTGCCCTGATCGCGTTGCGGGCCAACGCGAATCTCATCAACGTCGTCCTTGGCGTGGTCCTGATCTACGCCGCGATCAGCATGCTGAACCAGCGGCGGGCGGCCATTCCCAACGCTCCACCGGACGCTCCTGACCCCTTCGGCGTTCGAGGCGCGTATACGGATCGCGCCACGCGGCAACGCGTGGAGTACGTTCCCCAGCGAGTGACGGTCGGCCTCGGCCTCAGCGGGGCGGCGGGTGTGTTGTCCGGAATGCTCGGCATTGGCGGAGGCGCGATCCAGGTTCCGATGATGAACCTGCTGATGCGGATCCCGGTCAAGGCGGCAGCCGGCACCAGCTCGTTCATGGTCGGCATGACGGCCGTGGCGACGGCAGCCGTGTTCTATTCGGATGACAAGATCGATCCGCGGGTGGTGATCCCGGCGATGATCGGTGTGTTCCTCGGCTCGCAGATTGGCTCGCAGATCACCCGCCGGATCAGGACCCAGAGGCTGGTCATCATCTTCGTGCTGGTGCTTGCCTATCTCGGGATCTCGCTCGTGCTCAAGGCGTTCGGGATTACCCTGCCCGGGCAGGAATGATGGCTGAACCTGTGACGCCCACTGACGACCAAGCCGACGCGCCGATCGAGCTCCCTCCGATCGCGAGGCGGGCCACCACGGTGCTGCTTTGGGGGTTCCGGATATCGGGACTGCTCATCGTGGTCGGCATCACTCGCGCCCTGATCGATCGGGAACCACTGGATTCGCACCTGGCGACACCAGGGGAGTTGGTGGAAGGGATGCAATCCGCAGCGCCCAGCGCGTTCCTGGCTCTCGGCATCATCGCGATGGTCCTTACGCCTCTGGTGACCAGTCTCGTGATCGCCATCACCTTCTTCCAGCAACACGACGCGCGGTACGGGCGCTTCACCCTCCTGGTGTTGCTGATCCTGGGTCTCTCGATCGCGCTTTCGCTCCGGTGAATGCCTCGAGGCAGTCTGAAGGTTGATCCAGCCGCATGCCGAGGAACGCATCGGCAAGTGACGCGGTGCTCGCCGGGCGGGATTGTGAACTGGGATCATTCGTATCGCGGTAGCCGCACATCGACCACGCCTTGTTCCGGCGCGATACGGACGACGAACTCGGGGTGATTGGGGACCAGGATCTGGCTTGACCGATCGCCGCCCGGCGGAGTGATGATCAGCACATCATGAGCGCCGGTCTCGATCAGGTCGGTCACCACGCCAACCTCCGCACCGTGCTCGTCGATCGCCGCCAACCCGATGAGCTGGAACAGGAAATACTCGTCATCGGCAAGTGGCCGCGCGTCTTCACCGGCGATCCTGACCAGGAGTCCGCCGAGCGCCTTGCCCTGCTCCGGCGTGTCAACCCCTTCCAGCTTGATCAGGGCTAGGTCGCCATGAAACCGCACACTCTCCAATCGTGTCGGCTCATCGCTGTTCCCCAGAAACACACGACTGATCGAGGGAAGGTGATCGGGTTGGTCTGTGAGCAACCGGAGCTTCAGCTCGCCCGCGACGCCATGCGTGCCGCCGATCGTACCAACCGTCAACCGGACATCGGCGAGCGGGTCCGTCGGTGCCGGACCGTCCGTCTCGATCAGCGCACGGGAACCGATCCGGGTGCGTCGCCGTGTGGCTCCGCCTGGGGATTTCGGTGCTGGCCGTCGCCGTCCACCTGCTGGTACGGTGCCTGCTCCGTCGGCACCCGCTTCTACGCCTGGCCGTTCAGGCCCTGCCGGCTCCTGGTCATGGGGCTCGGGCATCGATCAGCTCTCGATGTCGAGGCTGACCCGGAGGTGGTGTCGCGAGCCAGCGATCATCAGGGCCGTGCGCATCGCCCTGGCAATGCGGCCGCCACGCCCGATGACCTTGCCAAGCTCCTCTTCCGGTAGTCGAAGCTGAACCTGGACGAGCGAACCCCGCTGCTGGACGTCGACCGACACCACATCAGGATCATCAACTAGATTGGTAACAAGGTAGAGGACGAGCTCACGCAGGGACTCAGCAGCGTTTCCGTTGGCCTGCGGCTCCGAAGCGTCCGGCTGCGCCAGCGTCTCGGATTCTACAGGAACGATATCGTCCAGAAGCCCGGAGTCGTCGACCCCGACGGCCTCATCGGCTCGCTCGCTCACGGAACCTATGCCTGAGCTTCAGCCGCCGGTGTGGCCGGCGCGTCCGTCTCGATCACACCGGCGCGCTTGAGCAGGCCGGCCACCGTCTCGGACGGCTGGGCACCAACGCTGAGCCAGTGCCGGGCACGCTCTTCATTGACCTTGACGGTCGCGGGCTCGGTGAGCGGGTCGTAGTGACCGATGATCTCGATAAATCGTCCATCGCGCGGCGCGCTATGCTCCGCGGCGACGATTCTGTAGCTTGGGCGCTTCTTGGCACCAGTACGGCGAAGTCGCAACTTGATCACACACATACTCCTGACAACAACGAGTTCACCGATACAATCGATTCATCCGCAACGCGGCGGTGTTCAGGCTGATCTTCGGCTCGACAAGCGTTTTACCCGGGCAGACCCGGCGGCGGCCAACGCATCCGCCTGCACCCTGCCATTCAGCTCACGCGGTCAGACGCATGCCCCAGGATCGACCAATGACCAGACTCCTGTGAATCGGGCGCAAATCGCGTGTGCCTTGACGAGGATCCCTGCTCGTGGGTCCCGGAACGGCCAGCACAATGAGGCATCCCCGCAACCATGCAGCCGTCCACTGACGCGCACGACGCACGGCAAAACCGGATCGCCCTGGGAG
>DASYVY010000071.1:0-2346 GCA_035936535.1 Thermomicrobiales bacterium
TCGAGCGCATCAAGCACGCGGACCTGCCACCCACGTTCACGGGCCAGATCGACGATATGCGAGCCGATCAGCCCGGCGCCCCCGGTCACGAGAGCGGTTGTCGGTCGACTCATGATGGGGTCTGCTCCAGTTCCTGCGTATGGCTGTGGATGTGGCTGTGGCTGGACGGATTGTCCGCCCACACAGGAAGATCGGAGAGTGCCTGGTCGAGGTCACGAATGATGTCGGCGGCGGCTTCGAGCCCGACCGACAGCCGGAGCTGTCCCTCGGAGAGCAAGGGATCGTACACCCCCATCCGCCCGACCGGCGGATAGCAGACGGTGGTGACGGTGCCACCGAGGCTCGGCGCGAACTGGATCAGGTCGAACCGGCGGATCGCCCGTTCGGTCGCGGCCACTCCACCCGCGAGCTGGATCAGGATCATGCCCCCGGAACCATCCGGCAGGAGTGTCTGGACCAGCTCCGCGTCGGCGCCGCTGGCCAGCCCCGGATAGCTCACGTGCCGCACGGCGGGATGCACGGCGAGGAACTCCGCGACGCGCTGCGCCGACGCGCTGATCCACGCCATTCGCGGTCCGAGGGTGCGCACGCCACGAAGCGCCAACCAGGCGTCGAGCGCACCGAGCAGGGCGCCCAGCAAATACCCGGTGGGGCGGATCTCGGCGATCAGGTCGGCTCGCCCGACGATGATCCCCGCCGTGAGATCGTGATGACCGCCGAGAAACTTGGTGGCGCTATGGACCACCAGGTCCGCCCCGTGCTCGATCGGACGACAGAGCGCGGGCGTGGCGAAGGTGTTGTCGACGACCAGCAGCACGTTGTGCCGGTGGCAGATGTCGGCAAGCCCGCCGATGTCACAGACGTTGATGCTCGGGTTGGCAATGGTTTCGACGAAGATGAGGCGCGTTCGTGGGGTGATCGCGCGCTCCATCGCGAGGTGATCGCAGCGGGAGACGACCGAGGTCTCGATCCCGAAGCGCCCCAGGATGCGGTGCATCAGGAGCTCGGTGTCGCAGTACGAGCCTTCGGCGATGATCGCATGGTCCCCCTGCGAGAGCAGGGTCATCAGGACATGGGAGATTGCGGCCATCCCGGACGCAACAGCGTACCCCGCCTCGGCACCCTCCAGCTCGGCGATCGCCACCTCCAGGGCGGCGACATTCGGAAAGTGCTCGCGGCTGTACATCGGCTGCGGTGCCGCGTAACCGGTCGGATGGGCGAAGACCGGCGGATCGTCAAAGGCGTAGACCGAGCTCTGGAAGATCGGCTCGGTCAAGGGACGCACTGGGCTGGACCGATCGTCACCCGCGTGGACCATCCGTGTCCGCAAGTCCCGGTCGTGCCCGGAGGCAGCGCCGCCATGCAACTGCCCGGGCATACCCGACCCGGAACCAGGAGGCTCCTCCTGTCCGTTCATGTGATGTCGATCCGGATCAACCACGGTTCAGCCTTCCCAGGGTCCCCACTCCCCACGGCCAAGGCAGGCACGTCATACATCGACGGGCCTTGACCGCAGTATGCCACCACCCTTTGGCGCAACATCCGCGCCCCGCGATCACGCGTTCGTGTGAGATCGTGACCGCTCACGGTGTTGGAGGCGGCCACGGCGCCGAGCGCTGACGCAGCAGATAGACGTAGACCGGATCATCTTCCAGCCACTGGTCGTATTCACGCTGATCGACGACGATGTAGCCTTTCCGCCAGACCAGGCTCGTGGACACGATGTAGGTCGAATCCGTCTGCTTGGCGTAGAAGTTGATCCACCACGGCGAGCGAGACGGCGACATGTTCCTGGTGATGCCCTGGTCGAGCATGTCGGTATAGAGATGATACCCATCCCACCCGGACCCGGCATCCATCTTCTCGTTCACAACCCCGGCGGCATTGGCGCGTGCCGCCATGCTCCAGACGGCATCCATGTAGACCAGGAAGTCGCGAGTTCCCGCGGTCGAGACGACCGCGAACACGGCGATTGCCAGCCAGGCGACGGGCTGCACCACCCGCAAGTCGCGCGATGCCCAGAGCGCAAGAGCGATCGTGAGTGGGATGATCGGCAGCAGGTACCGATCGAGCGAGCCACCTCGCGTCAGGTACTGGAACGACGGGGGCAGGATGCCGATCACTTGCCAGAGGCAAACCATCGCCACCAGCCCAGCGGCCGCTTGCTCCGGCGAGCGGACATCGACCATGCGACGACAGAGCAGGAGCCCCAGCACGACGGCGCTGGCAACCGCGACGATGGTCACGATGTCGTAGAACGGCGCCCACTCGACGAGACGACGGCGCGGACCGGGGACATCTCCCGGGCCAAACCCGCCCCCTCCCAGGAACTGACCGATGTAGGGC
>DASYVY010000072.1:0-3596 GCA_035936535.1 Thermomicrobiales bacterium
AACCCGGTGATCTCCTCGATGGTCTCGCCCCGTATCCGGAGGGCGGTCACGAGCGCGCCGATTTGGGCGGCTGTGATGTTCCCGCTCATCACGGCATCCATCGTGGCAGCCGCCTCTTCGCGCGAGAGGGTCTCTCCGTCGACGACACGCTGGATCACCGACTTGATTTCGATCGGTACGCCGTTTCCTTGGTCCTGCATGGTCATCCTCCTGTGAGGGAGTGAGATCAGTAGCCGAGCACCTTCACCGGCTCGCCCGCCCGGTCATGAGCCAGCCCGAGCTTTGCCACGAAGTTTCGAAGGAGATCCGGGCCGGCAGTGGTCAGAATCGACTCCGGATGAAACTGCACGCCTTCGACGTCGAGCTCCCGATGCCGTAGTCCCTGGATCACGCCATCCGAGGACATGGCGGTGACCTTGAACATCGCCGGCACCGAAGCCCGGTCGACGGTCAGTGAGTGGTAGCGGGTGGCCGGGAAGGGATTCGGCAGGCCTTCATAGACGCCCAGGCCATCGTGCTCAATCAGGGACGTCTTGCCGTGCATCAGCGATGGCGCGTGGATGATCGTGGCACCGAAGGCCTGCGCCATCGCCTGATGCCCGAGGCAGACGCCGAGCACGGGCCGCACACCCGATATCCGCCGGATCAGCTCGACGGAGATGCCCGCCTCATCGGGCGAACAGGGTCCTGGCGAGACGACGAGTCCGTCAATCTCTTCGACGCGGTCCATCACTTCATCGACCGTGACGGCGTCGTTGCGAACCACTTCAACCTCCGCTCCGATATGAGTGAAGGCCTGATAGAGGTTGAACGTGAACGAATCGTAGTTGTCGAGCATGAAAATCATCGTGCCGCTCCATAACTGCCGGTCGTCTCGATCCGTTCGAGGTCCTCGGCTCGCTCTATCGCCCGCACCAGCGCGCGCATTTTATGAAAACTCTCGGCGTACTCGCCCTCAGGGGTGCTGTCGGCGACGATGCCGCCACCGGCCTGCAACGACGCGATGCCGTCGCGCACCACCATGGTCCGCAGCGCGATCGCCGTGTCCATGCCACCAGAGAAGTCGACGTAGCCAACCGCTCCACTGTAGATACCCCGCTCGTCGGTTTCGAGCTCAGCGATGATCTCCATCGCCCGGATCTTCGGTGCCCCGGAAACCGTCCCTGCCGGGAAGCAGGAGCGGAGCGCGTCGAGCCCGCTCAGATCGTCCCGGAGATCGCCCTCGACGTGGGAGACGATGTGCATGACGTGGGAGAAGCGCTCAATCTCCATCAGCTGCGGCACCCGAACCCTGCCTGGCTTGCTGACCCGCCCAACGTCGTTCCGGCCGAGGTCGACCAGCATGATGTGCTCGGCCCGCTCCTTCTCGTCGGTAATCAACTCCTCGGCATTGCGCTGGTCTTCCTGCTCGGTCTCGCCTCGTGGCCGAGTCCCAGCGATCGGATGGTTGGTGACCACGCCGTCCTCCAGCCGGACGAGCAGCTCTGGGGATGCTCCCACTACCTGATGATCTCCGAAATCAAGAAAGAACATGTACGGGCTCGGGTTCACCATCCGCAGCGCCCGATAGATCGAAAACGGGTGCGCCGGCGTCGGCACATCCACACGCTGCGACAGCACCACCTGGATAATGTCGCCGTCGTGAATGTATTGCTTGCCGCGCTCGACGATCTCTCGATAGCGCTCGGGGGAGGTGTTCAACTGAAACCGCTCGGTGACGGGACCCAGATGGACGTCATCCCCCGGTTGCATCTCCGGCATCGGCGTTCGGCTGTGGAGGCGATCGACGACCGCCGCGATTCGACTGACGGCCTCCTCGTAGGCAGTCTCGATACGTTCCGGATCCTCGACGTCCACGTGACTGACGACCTTCATCACGCGTTCGAGGTTGTCGAAGACGACGAGGTTCTCAGCGATGTGGTAGCGGGCATCAGGTGCACCGAGCCCCGGCCCTTTGGCGCGTCCCACCCGGGACTCGAACCTGCCCATCGCCTCGTAGCCCAAGTAGCCGACGGCGCCACCCGTGAACCGCGGCAGACCGCCTGAGGGTTCGGCATGAAAGCGGTCGAGGATTGCGCCCAGTGTCACGAGGGGGTCGTCGTACGTTTGCGGAAACATCGCGTCGAGACCGGTGACACGGCCGTCGCGCATCTCGATCGAGTACTTCGGGTCGCTGCCAATGAATGAGTAGCGAGCGATGCGTATGCCGCCTTCGATGGATTCCAGCAGGAAGCCTGTCCGGCGTGCACCGTCCGTGAGCTTGAGGTAAACCGTCACCGGCGTCTCGAGATCACCGGGCAGCTCGTGTGAGATGGCGACGCGCTTGATCCGGCCCTTTCCGACGGCGGCGATCCGGCGGACGGACCCGAGGTCAGGCAACGGTCGCAACCGGGTTTCGGTAATGCTCGGACTTTGCGCCATGTCGATTTCTCCTGGTGGCCTATGAACACAAAAACCCCGTCCCGGAAAGGGACGGAGCTGTGTCCGCGGTGCCACCCTCATTGATACCCTACTCGGGCATCCTCTCGATCGTACGGGCGCGATTCACCGGCGCCGATACGCGGCTCCCTGTAACGGTGGAGATCCGATACCGTCTACTTGCCCTACGGGCGTTCGGGGTATGGCTCACAGATCCATTCCGCATCCGCTCCACGCCGGCGTCACACCATACCCGGCTCGCTGAGATCCACAGATGATGCGTACTCGTTCTGCTCATCGCCTGCGTTGGATTGTTGAATGCAACCTACCTGAGCGGAGGGCTCGTGTCAAGATAGGCCGGACGTTGCGCGGTGCTGTGATGACCGAAAGGACCAGTTGTGACACTAGAAAAATCCCGCCTCGACTTCCTGCTCGACCTGCTCTCCACCCCGTCACCGTCCGGGTTCGAATCAGCTGCTGCTCGCCGCTGGCGGGAGGAGGCAGCGACATTTGCCGAAGTCGTCGACCACGACCTCGCGGGGAATTCGTGGGCGTCGAGCGGGTCGGAGGGGGCGCTGCACATCGTGGTCGAGGGGCATATCGACGAGATCGGGTTCATCGTCACCTACATCGACGACGATGGCTTTGTCTGGGTCGATGGGATCGGCGCCTGGGACGACCAGGTCGTCGTCGGGCAGCGCGTCGTCATCATCGGCCGACACGGTCCGGTCAAGGGCGTGGTCGGAAAGAAGGCCACGCACCTGCTCAAGTCCGCCGATCGGGAGAAGGTCACGAAGCTATCCAATCTCTGGATCGATATCGGCGCAACGAACCGGGAGGATGCTGTGGCGCGGATCGAGATCGGCGACCCAACCGTGATCGATGTCGCGCCACTGCAGCTCACGGATGACCTGCTCGTATCTCGCAGTCTCGACAACCGTATCGGCGCCTTCGTCGTGATGGAGACACTGCGCGACGTCGGAACCGACACTCCGCACCGTATCACCGCGCTTGCCGCAAGCCAGGAGGAGATCACGATGCCCGGCGCGATCAACGCGGCACACGGGTTGCAACCGGACGTCGTGATTGCGTTCGACGTCACCCATGCTACAGACTGCCCCGGCGGCGACAAGAAAGCAGACAACCGCGTCTCACTCGGCGGGGGACCGGTGCTCACG
>DASYVY010000073.1:0-10096 GCA_035936535.1 Thermomicrobiales bacterium
GCGCCATAGATCGACCGCCCATGGACGCGGGTCCACTCGCCGAGCCGGGACAGCGTTTCCCGGGCACGCGGATCGAACTCGCCACGCCCGGTCGGCCCGACGTTGAGCAGCACGTTGCCGTCCTTGGAGACCGAATCGATCAGCAGCTTGACCAGGAGCTCCGGCGACTTCCAGTCCAGGTTGTCCCGGTCGTATCCCCAGGAACCATTCAACGTCTGGCAGGCTTCCCAGACGACCTTCTGGCCGTCGCGGGTCGGCGGCTCCTTTGGCTGGTACTGCTCCGGCGTGACGAAATCGGCCGACTCCGGGTAGTCGAGGCGGTCGTTGATGATGATGTCCGGCTGCAGCTCCCGGACGAGCTTGACGAGCTCCTCGGATCGCCAAGCGTCCCGCCCCTTCTCGGGATACGAAAAGTCGTACCACATGATATCGATCTTTCCGTAATTCGAGAGAAGCTCCCGGGTCTGGCCGTGGAGATACTCGGCATACTTGCCGATATCGCGGTCCTTGGTTGCCTCGCGGAACGCCTCATCGTCCCGTTGCGGATGCACTCGATCCACCGGGAATTCGGGGTGATGCCAGTCGATCACCGAATGATAGAACCCGATCTTGAGTCCTTCGGCGCGAAAAGCGTCGACCCATTCCCGGAGCAGGTCGCGACCAATGGGCGTATTCGTCGCCTTGTAATCGGTGAGCTGGGAATCCCAGAGGCAGAACCCGTCATGGTGCTTTGAGGTAATCACGGCGTACTTCATGCCGGCCTCCTTCGCGTCCCTGGCCCACCTTGCGGGATCGTAGAGATCCGGCTCGAAGCGATCGAAATACTTCTGGTACGCCTCGTCCGTGATCCGCTCCCGGTTCTTGACCCATTCATGGCGAGCCGGCAGCGCATACAGGCCCCAATGGATGAACAGGCCGAATCGATCGTGCGTGAACCAGTCGGTATTGCCGAATCCCACGTGCCGCTCCTTGTCTGATCATGCGACCGGTCAACTGCGGAGCCTGACAGTTTCACTGCCCCGGCACCGTTCCCCGAATACTGTATACACACTGCGCGACAATACCGGCATCCGCACGGGAGGTCAAGAGCCGGCGCTAGTTCGCTGGCAAGACTCTCGGCTCGGGCACGATCGGCTCCGCCGCGGCCCCAACGTCGATCCGCTCGTATCCTCGGCGAAACGTGAGCGTGGCCGTCAGACCGCCATAACCGATCTCCACTGTCCCGAACAACGACTGGGCGAACGCTCGATACAACGCCGCGGGATCGGTCATCCCGGCACCGAAATGCGTCAGCCAGAGGTTACGAGCCTCTGCCCGGCTCGCCAGGGAAGCCGCTTCCCGGATCGTCATGTGCCCATGGCGCTCCGCCTTGGAGCGATCCGCATCCTCACCGTACGTTGCCTCGCAGATCAGGAGGTCGACGCCGTTGACCAGCCCCGCAAGGTGATCGGTTGGGCGCGTATCGGTGATCAGGCCAAGCGCGATTCCGGCCCGTGCCTCCCCGAGCACCTCGGCAGGATGCACAGTCCGGCCATTCACCTTCACCGTCTCGCCGTTCTGCAACCGGGACCATTCCGGGCGTGGCACTCCAAGGGCGATCGCGAGGTCCCGCCGGAACGCCGGTTTTCGCTCCGCGTCCAGGCGATACCCCAGCACGGGTACGCGATGGGCCCCTTCGCGAACCCGGCCCGTCAGCCCACCCGGCAAGGGAAACGTTTCGTCGTCTTCCAGTTCCAGGACCTCGACTGGGTAGGGAAGGTGGGGCGCGATCACCCTCAGGCCATCGACCACGTCCGAGGTACCGGGCGGACCGAAGATCCGGAGCGGCTCGGTTCGCCCGGCGTTGGCGACGGTATGGAACAGCCCCGGCAACCCCGCGACATGATCGGCATGGAGATGCGACAGGCAGATCGCGTCGAGCCGGCGGAAACCCCAGTGCACCTGGCGCATGGCGATCTGCGTTCCCTCCCCACAGTCGAACAGGATCAATGCCCCGTTCGCACGGATCAGCGTGCTGGAGAGCCACCGACCCGGGAGGGGCACCATCGCGCCGGTTCCGAGAAGCACCACATCGATCACCGGTGTTTTCCGCCTTCCGCCCCCGCTATTGCCATTTCGCCTGACAAGAGCATACACTCGGGCTGGTATCGTCCGGATGCCACGATCACATCACCCCTCATTCGAGGCTGGAAACGGAGCGGTCCGTGCTGCAATCCATGATCCTTGCGCTTGTGCCATCTGGTGTCTCCGATGGTGCCGAGAGCATGCGCGCCTAGCAGGCGGGATTCCCGACCGCGTCAACCAGTGTTGACGTACCAGCCCTCACTCCCCGCCAGCAATCCGACCCGGCTTGTTCCTCGATCCGGCGTTGGATCTTGGCCAGTCCTCTTCTGAGGTCTGAGGATGCTCTCATCCGGTTCAGCCAGGTTCGCTTGCCGAGACGGCGCGTCTGCCTGCCGACTGTTGAACCCTGGCCGGATCACACCACCACGCTGACACCAGCCGCCCAGCACCGGTGATCGTTCGTTCTGCCCGCGGCAGCCCGATCGATCCCCGCGTTTGGTGCTGTCCGTCGACGCTGGTCCACGAGGGGTATGCGCTCACCAGGCCACATTCTCCCCCTCCGGCCAGACGACGCTCCGACAGCTTCCGTCGATCAGAAACGGTGTCACCGTCAGTGACACACGTGCGAGGTGGCCATGACGCCACCCTGGAAGGCCAGGTGCCCTATGCAAACCACGACAGTCCTTCGGGTCAGCGCCGCGCGTTTCCCGCGCCGCGCTCCTCAGCCACTCCCCCAATCGACGCACGATTGCTTGCGCGCGCTGCGCGGAGGACCTGACCTTGAGTTCCTGGTATGCAAACGACGACCCAGACGACCACACGACCGCTGACGACCTCTCAGCGATGGACCGGAGCGCGAAGCGGCTCAGACGGAGCGCTCATCCGCGAGCGGGATCACCGAGCAGGAAACGGCAACGTTCCCCACGCACGGAGGAGGATCAAGCATTCAAGTGCGGGCATTGCCGCCAGTTCATCGGCGCGCCGATTGCCGGTGGCCGCCATCGTAACCATTGCCCGAACTGCCTCTACTCGAGGCACGTCGATGGCAGGGTTCCCGGTGATCGCAAGAGCGACTGCCACTCGATGATGGCCCCGATTGGCCTGTTGAGCCGCCGCAACGGTGAGCAGGTGCTCATCCACCTGTGCCTTGGATGCGGCAAGGAGGATCCCAATCGGGTGGCAGCAGACGACAGCCCGCTCCTGCTGATGCGGATCGAGCCCGTCATGGCCCCGGCTGTGGCATCGGTCGAGGACGCTGTCGACTCTGATGGTGACGAGGCCGCCAACGTCGCGGGATGATCGGCATGGACCGGACGGGCAGCGAAGGTTGCCCATCCGGTCCCCGGCTGGACGTATATATCGGGGGAATCAGTCCAGCTCGCCCCGCGTTTTCAGGTAACGTTGCAGGCCCATCGCGGAGACATAGGTTGGGCTGGCCAGCTCAAGCTGGCGTATCGCCTGCCCCGCCTCGGTATCCCCGACGTTGTCCCGCTCGAAGTCAAGCAGGCGAGCCGTCAACGCAGCCAGATCGCCTCCCCTGGAAAGCGACTCCCTGGCGAGCGCGACGGCTGATTCGAGTCCCGGCATCAACCGGTCGAGATGCGAGTCCACATCGTCGAACATCCCGAAATGCGTCAGGGCCAGCCGTGCCGGCCTTGTATGCCGCAGAGTCTCGATCGTCTCCGCCCACAGATCCGGCGCGAATTCCGGCGGCGGCGTGGGGGGCGCGACGAAGTCATACCCCTGGACACGGACGCCACCGGCATCCCCGGTGAACAGCGTGCCGGTCATCTCGTCGAAGATCGCGACATGATGCGACGCATGCCCGGGGGTGAACAGCATTCGCAGCGAACGCCCGCTTGCGCGTATCACCTCGCCGTCCGTCAGCAGATCCAGCCGGTCCTCCGGGACCCCGACCACCCCTCCGAACAACTGGTCCATCCGGTCTTCGTAGATGCGACCCGCGCTGACAAGTAACCTGGAGGGATCGACCATGTGAGGGGCGCCGAAGGGGTGGACGCTGAGGCGCATGTGCGGATGATCCCGCAGGATCGCCCCCGCCGCGCCGCCATGATCGAGATGGATGTGCGTGATAATGATGCGGGAGACATCTTGCAGGGAATAGCCGGCATCGCGGAGTCCCTGTTCCAAGTGTGCCCGGGTCGTGGCGGGGCCGGACTCGATCAGCGTCAGCCCATCGTCTCCGGCCAGCAGGTACGATGCGATCACCCCGGGGGTATCCATGAATCCGAGATCGATCAGCACGATCCCGTCCGGGGACTCGTGAGCGGGAGGGTCTATCGCGCGGTCATCCATGCCATCTCCTCTGCCGAATCAGCACATCGCGCATGTGTGGAACGTCGCGCCTGCCGAGACAATCGCGAGTGACCCGGACGAACCAGGTGCAAACCGCACGCCGTCCTGGACGTCCTTGCCGGCGCTTTGGGTCCGGCAAGGTTGCCACCGGCGCCCCAAACTGACTACCATGTTGTCGTATGCAACGCAAGGAGACGAGCATGGGTAGCCGAGGTCCGCACGCATCCGTCATGTCGCGGCGCGCGGAGGCACAGCATGGACGCTCGCCAGCACGATGTCGAGACGCCAGGATAGCAACAGGCAGGATGAAACCACATGGATGAGGAACGGAGCTTGTTGAGCGTGAGCGACGCGGCGCAGCGCCTTCAACGGTCGACGGAACAGGTGCGTCGCTACCTGCGCGAAGGGCGGCTTCAGGGACGTCGGTTCGGCGGTCAGTGGTTTATAGAGCGAACGGTGCTCGACGAGTTCGTGGCGTCCGCGCAGAAGCGGCAGGGGTTCGTCCATCGCCTCCAGACGGCATCCGCGATCAGGCCCCTGGATGACGTGATCGCGATCGGCGCCGGCCCGGGAACGAACATCGGTGAGGGCAAGAGTTCCTACCGAAACGCCGCCTGGCGCCGCCGTTAGAGAGGGCTGTCATCGGGCACGACCCAGGACACATAGTGGGTCGTCACGCGTGTCACCCAGGGAGCCAGCCACGTGGAACCAGAGCAGACGGTCCAGCACAACGCCGCGATCGCCGAATCAGAGGAAGCACTGTCCGGGCCCGGGCAGGGTGAACCGGTTGCGTTCGTGGATTCCTCCGCGATCGTGGCGATGGTCGATGAAAACGACTCCAGTCACGCCGCCGCCGTGGCCGCCTACCGCGAGCTGGTGGAGGGAGGCTACAAACTCTTCACGACGAACCATGTCATCGCCGAGACGGTCGACCTGTTGACGAATGGCGCGGGGCCAGCGGTCGCCCGTCAGTGGCTTCGCGACCAGCGCCTGCCCATCTATCATCCGGACGAGCAGGATAACCATCGGGCCCGGGCGATGGTTATCGCCTCGCGAAGCCCGCGTGGCCTCTCCTACATCGATGCCGTCAGTCTCGTCGTGATGGAACGTTTTGGCGTCGCCGACGCCTTTGCCGTGGACCCGCACTTCCTGAGCGAAACCAGCTAGAGCGCCTTACCCAGGATCATTCCATGTCATCCTCCAGCGCATCCGCCAATCGCACCTGTCCGGTCTGCGGCGCCCGCAACAGCGGGATCAGCCTGTTCTGCGCCGAATGCGGATCGTCGCTCAATGCCGGGATCCCACGAAGCGGCGATACGACCGCTCTCCCGACACGTTCCACCGCATCGCAGCACACGGAACCATTCATCCCGGCGACCAATGGCTCATCCGACAGGCGGCGGGGGAGCTTGGGCACGGATCAGGACCAGGACCACCATCCGGACGAGACCGCACCCTTCCGGCCGTTAACAGGAGTCACTGACACAACGACAGGCTCCAGGAACCCCTGGAGTTCCCGCGTTGTGAGATCCAGTTCCGGAGCGACCCTCGACGATCGGGAGCTCCCCGAGCAGGTCCCGCCACGCATCGTCATGGAGGAGAATCATGACCGCGGCGTGCGCGGATTCGTGCTCGGCCTCCTTGCCTTCGCCCTGATCGGCGGCGTGCTCGGTCTGTATGGCTGGACTGCCTGGCTCGGACCCGACCTCAGGGACAGCATCTCCGGCTGGTTTGCCTTTATCGGTTGATCTCACCGGTTCCTGACAGGCCGTGAAGCACACCCAGCGCCGAACTCCCCGAACACCATTGTGGACAATGCCGGCCGCTCACGCGTTCGGTCACCGTCACGGTCGGCGGGAGCTCGGGGTTACGTGACGAACGCTGGTTCTGCACGCGACCGGACAGGGAATCTGGGTGAATCTCCACCGTAGCGGGATTGCGTAAGGGTGGGCTGGAATCGACCGCGGAGGTCATCACCCCGCCTGCGTGCCGCCAATTCGTATGCCCGCCCGTGACGCGCCGGGCAGCGCCCCCACGGGCATTCAGGCGATGCTAGGGAAGTGCTGTCGCGTAGGGCTCGATCCCGGCAAGCTCGTCATCGTTCAGCGGCGGAAAGCTCAACGCGGCAACATTCTCTTCCAGCTGCGCCGGACTCGATGCACCGATCAGGGCGGAGGTTACCTGCGGGTGACGGAGGACCCAGGTCAGCGCCAGCTGCGCGAGCGTCTGCCCCCGGTTCCGCGCGATCTCGTTGAGCGCCTGCGCCCGGGCGAGGTACTCCTCCGATATGCGGTCGGACGACAGGGTTTGGCTGGTCGCGGCTCGGGAGTCAGTGGGAATGTCGCCGCTGATATACCGATCCGTCAGCAAGCCCTGGGCGAGCGGCACGAACACGATCGCGCCGATCCCCTCATCGTCAAGCACCGGAAAAAGCCCGTCCTCGATGTGGCGGTTGAACATGTTGTAGCTTGGCTGGTGGATCAGCAGGGGGATGTTGTGGACTGCCAGGGCACTGGCCATCGCGGTCGTCTGCTCGGGACCGTAGTTCGATACGCCCGCATACAGGGCCTTGCCACTGGTGACGGCGAAGGCCAGCGCCCCGGCAGTTTCCTCGATCGGCGTCTCTGCATCGGGCCGGTGGTGGTAGAAGATATCGACGTAGTCCAGCCCCATCCGCAACAGGCTCGCGTCCAGGGAAGCAAGCAGATACTTGCGTGAGCCATGGTCGCCATACGGGCCGGGCCACATGTCGTATCCGGCCTTGGTCGAGATGATGAGCTCGTCCCGGTATGGGCGAAGATCCTGCTCGAGGATCCTACCGAAGTTGGCTTCGGCGGAGCCATATGGCGGGCCGTAATTGTTGGCGAGATCGAAGTGAACGACACCGAGATCGAATGCCTTCCTCAGGATCGCGCGTTGTGCCTCCAGGGGGCGACCGTCCCCGAAGTTCTGCCACAGGCCGAGCGATATTTCCGGAAGCAGCAGGCCGCTACGCCCGGTCCGCCGGTAGGTCATCGAGTCATAGCGCTGGGCGTTCGCTGAGTAGGTCAATTGGCTATCCCGATCCGGAAGAGTGGCAGAACAGTGGTCGGCTTCGCGAGGGTAGCACAGCGCCCCTGTCCGTCAACCGCCTCGCGGCCTGGACCAGGTGATATCCAGAAACGGTCCCCTGAAGTCGCAGGGATGGTCAGACCGGGAGATCGCGCCGCTCGAACACCAGCAGACCGATCACGATCGCGACCGTTCCGGCGCCGCCGAGCACCAGGACATTGATCCATGGCACCCGGCCCTCGACAAGGGCGATGGCGGGGTCGAAGTAGCGGAAGACCGAGAACGGACCGAGCGTCTCCAGAACGCTCCAGAGCTCGGCGAAATAGTCGATGAAGTACAGCACCACCAGGACAGCGGTCGCCCAGCCAACCACACGGCCCGTCGTGCTCGATGCCGCCGACACGCCAAGCACCATCCCGCCAACCGCCCACGCCAGCAGCGCCGAGGCGGCAAACAGGGCCCCGTAGTCCCGCAGCCCCGTTCCGGCGGGCAGATCCACGATGACGGTACCGATCCACGATCCAAGCACTCCGACCAGCGCCAGCCCAAGGGAGAGCGCGAGCAGCCCGGCAACCCGCGCCAGGTAGGCAACCCGCCGCGACACCGGGCGTGCCAGGGTCAGCGCGATCACGCCGGAGTCGACCTCCCCCGCGATCGAGCGGGCACTGAACCCGACGACGGATGACGAGACCAGCACGAAATAGACGGGATGCGTGAACCCCAGGGAGATAAAGCCCGCGAAACCGGCCTCGATGAAGAAATCGGGCTGAACCTGCGCGATGGCCCGCATCCCCGGCGGCAGTTGGTCGAACAGCCCCTGGACGACCTCGGCCCCGCCCAGCGAATCGCCGATCACCGGGTTGATGAACTCGAACAGGGCGATGCCGAGAAACAGCATCAGGGTGCCGCCAAGCCCCCGCCTGAGCAGGCGGGCGGTGATGCGAAGCATTGTCATCGTGCGGCGCTCCCGATGTCCGAGGTCTCTACCTGTGTCCCGTCGTAGAACCCGAAGAACACGTTTTGCAGCTGTGGTTCCTCGATGCCGAGATGTGCGACATCGGCGTACGACAAGGCCTGGATCAACGGGTTGATATCGTCCGCTATCAACAGCCGAACGGTGCCTGTCCGGGCATCGGCATACTCGATCTCGCCGATCTGCGCGAGACCGTCCGGGATGGCGCTACGGAACCGGATCACCGCCGTTCGCCGGTAGTGCCGGCTCAGCTCCTGAACCGTGCCGTTGGCGACGAGCTGCCCGCGCCGGATCACCGCGATCCGCTCGCAGGTTCGCTCCACCTCGGCCAGATCGTGGGATGACATGAAGACAGTCCGGCCAGCATCGCGGCGCTCCCGCAACAGTGTCTCGAAATGCTGCTGGATGAGCGGATCCAGGCCATCGGATGGCTCGTCGAGGACGAGCAGGTCGGGATCGTGCTGCATCGCGGCCACGATCGCCAGTTTCTGCCGCATTCCCTTGGAATAGGAGCCGAGGCGCTGGGCGAGGGTCGCACTGCTGAGCTCGAGGGCGTCGAGCACTCGCGTCCGCAGGACAGGGTTCCTGCCGGAGATCTTCGCCGCAAAGTCGAGCTGATCGATCCCGTCCATATCGGGATAGAGTGCATCGGCGGTGACCAGGTACCCGACCCGCTCACGCGCCTGGACTCCCGCGCTCCACGTATCCAGCCCGAAGATCGACGAGGAGCCGGACGACGCGCGCAGGAATCCCATCAGGATCCGGATCGCCGTCGTTTTTCCGGCGCCGTTCGGGCCCAGGAAACCCTGGATGATGCCGTGAGGAACGCCGAGGGTGAGTCCATCGAGCGCGGCGAATGTGCCGTAGCGCTTGGAGACAGCATCGAGGACGATCGCGTTGGCGGGTTCGGCCGGGTCGACACTGGAGGGCGATAGGGGGCTGGTTTGGGGTACGATCACGGACGGGTGGGCCTCCTCGCCCGGAAGCCTACCACGCACTCTCCCAACGCTCGGGCAGGGCGTCACGGTGTTTGTGCCTATGCCCTTCCCCGGCGACAATGCCCGTCAGCAACCGGTTCGCATGGTCGCCATCCTCACGCGCGGGAGCAAACCTCATGATCGGTTTTCCTAATTCGTCGTCGTCATCGCCAGGCTGGGAACGGCGGCGACCCTATCCCCTCTACGCGCAGAACGCGATGGTTGCGGCGGCGCACCCCCTGACGGTGGAGACCGCTCTCCACGTCCTTCGTTCCGGGGGCAACGCGATCGATGCCGCGGTCGCGGCCGGGCTGACGGCCTCGGTCGTGATGCCGGAGATGTGCGGGCTGGGAGGGGATCTCTTCGCGGTGATCCATGCGCCGGGACGCACCGGCGGGCCGGGCGAAACCGTTTCCGTGCAGGGTAGCGGCATCGCCCCGCGCGGAGCCTCAATCGAGATGATGCGTCGTGCCGGTGCCGATGGCGGCTCCCAAATCCCGTACCAGGGGCCCCTCTCGATCTCGGTTCCCGGCATGGTCGACGCCTATTTCACGCTGCTCGATCGGTACGGAACCCGCCCGTTTGCGGAACTCGTCGAGCCGGCGATGTCCCACGCCTCGGACGGGTTCATCGTCCTGCCGCTGGGCGCGCAGACGCTCGCGGGAAGCGCCGCCGTGCTGGAGCGGGACCCGGCGGCGCGCGCGATCTTCCTTCC
>DASYVY010000074.1:0-2845 GCA_035936535.1 Thermomicrobiales bacterium
GCCTAGCCGTCCTCGCACCCTCGTGGCGAAAGGCAGGTCCTCCGGAGAGGCAGCGAGAACCCCGGTCCAGCACAGGGTCGGGGTTCCGCTTTGCCGGTGTCTAGATAAGCCGACGGGCCGGGCTGGCCTGCCGAAGCTGCCTGACCTGCTCGACGGGGCTATGGCGTTCGGAACGCGGGATACAGTGGCAACGGCACCACCTCCAGCTCCCACCGGCCGTGCAAATCACGCGACATCGCCTCGGCCAACTCGCCGATCGCCTCCAGATGGTGTGCTTCCCGCGTTACCCGGGCGACGACCTCTAGCCGTGCCAGGAGCCGTTGTCGAATCGTGCCGGTTCCCCATTCCTGATCCGCTTCCAGCAACTTCGTTATCGGCGACCAGCGACACACAAGGATCATCCAGTGGGCGCACGCTTCGACCACAGCCTGCGCATAGCGGGCGTCATCTCGCGCGGCTGAACAGGTCCGGGCAAGCTCCGTCCGGTAGGCTCGCTCCATTGTCCGGGTCACATGCTCCGGCAGCCGTCCGATGCACCAGCAGGTCGGGAAGGGCACCCGCCCGTAGACGCCATCGAGCAGGGCGTGGCCAACCCGGCCGAACTCGAAGTCAAGCAACCGGTCGGTGGACCCCGTCCGCAGCCAGTTGTCCGGGCAGGGATCGGCATGGATCAAGGCGGTGAACTCGCCGGGGCTGGCAAGACTTGCCATGAGCAACGTCAGGTCGTCGTCGACGGCAGGGCCGGCCGTGAGAGCGAGGGCGTCCACCATGGCGTGGAAGGTCGATGGTATCCAGTCATGGCCAAGCTGGTCAGGACCAGACGGCCCGAGGGCGTCTCGGAGTTCGTGGAAGCGAGCGACGTAGCCGACAGTCCGCCCGTGCATGCGCCCGACCGTCGTGGCGTAGGCGACGAGGTCCGCCTCAGCGGCCACGGAATCGTCGCCAAGCAAGCGGTCGGGCAACCCCTCGGCGCTGTGCCCAAGGTCCTCCATGACGAGGATCCCCACCTCACGGTCGCCCCCGTACAGGCGTGGTGCCAGCGGTGGATCCGGCGCCATCTCGCCGAGGAATTGGAGACTTGCCCACTCGTTGAAGAGGCGCGACGCCGGGCCGCCGGGTTGATCCGGATCGTAGGCTTCGTCGCCCATCGCCGCGGCCCGCTTGACGATGACGGAGGCCGGAGCGCTGTCCGATCCGCTCAGCCTTGAGAAGCGAAAGAGGTTGGAGCGACCGCTGCTGTCAAGCAGCGTTCCGGCATCTAGACGCACTGCGCCGAAGGCCTCCGAAAGGACACGCTCGGCGGCGTCCTGGACGACCGTTGACGTGGGGTCAGTCATGTTGTCCAACGTGAAAAGCCTTTCACCATGCCGCGTGCACTGCCATCTCCAGGAACGGACAGCCGGCGACGTAACGATCATTCTCTCTGTTTCCCGGCATCTACTCCATCGCCCGGCTGTTCGATGTCTGGGTGCACATGAGCCAGCTGTGACAAGGGTCACCACGCCATGGATGTCGAACGGTCAGGAAAGCCGAGTTGGCAAATCCTGATTCAGTGCATCGGAATAATACGGAATGCCGATGAAAACCATCAGAATGAGGCATTATTGTGATTACGGGTTAATCGTGCTATCCTAGCGTCACGTTCCGCTCGCACCCCGTTCGAGCACGCCTATCGAGCAGACCAGGAGGATATCGACCATGATGCAGATTCACGAAGGCCAGTGCGGACTCTGTACCCATTTCGGCGAGAATGCCGGCCCCGACGAGAAGCTGATCCAGATCCGCCTCAAGCACGAGGCGCCGGAAGACCTGATCGAGGAATGCGGGCATCCCAAGCATGCGCCCCTTCACCTCAAGGTCACCCCAATGAGTGGATGTGCCGGGTTCGAGCCCGCGCCGGAAACCATGAACGCCTGAGATCCGGGATCTTCCTGGGTCATCATATGCAGTTGAATCCATACGTCGGGGGCCCCGGCAACGGATGACCCATCGAGAATGCTATCCGGCATGACCACCGTGGTGATGCCGGATAGTCGTTTTTTTGCCCTGAACGATCCTGATGGACACGATGTGAGAGGTGGCCGCTTGAAGCTCGATCATATCGATCTGATCGTCCGCGATGTCCCCGCCGCGACGGCCTTTTTCCGCGACGTCCTGGGCCTCGCTGTTGTGGTCGAGGATCAACGGTTCGCCGAGCTGGACGGCGATGGCGTGAAGCTCCTGCTCAGCCCGGATGTCCTGGTTCCGACCCGGCAGGCGGCGGGCGTGATCCTCCACTTCCAGGTCGAGGATGTCGAGGCGGAAGCCGCGCACGCCCGTGATCGCGGCGCGACGATCCTGAAGGAGCCGTTCCAGACCGATTGGGGCTGGGAGTCGGTCCTGATCGCCGGGCCGGAGGAGATCGTCGTCGATCTCTACCGAGCGCTCCCGATCGGCACCGGATGACGCGATGCCGTGATGTGACCGGTTGGCTTGCCTCTGCATGTCCTGGGACTACGCATTACCGTAAGGGCGACCCCGGCAGCTGCATCGTGTGGTCGCCGGACGGCACCGCCCATGAGAACGGGTCAACATGAATGGGCCGCACTCGCTCTGTTCCTTCGGAACTGCCTTGACGTTGACCCGTACGAGAGGAACTGCTGCGTACAGGGCGGACTCATAGACAATCGCGGAGCGATTGAGCGGATGCGGTCCATTGATGTCCGCCCTGGCTGATCCGCATGAGTACGAGACGAGACGAGGGAGCGCGCGTCACGCTGGGAGCTGATTGAGCACTTCCTCGACATCCGTGAGGCTCAGGCGGCCCCGCTCGATGTCTCCGGCCGCGCTCGCCAGGGCCCGGGCG
>DASYVY010000075.1:0-2409 GCA_035936535.1 Thermomicrobiales bacterium
CGCCGTTCCAGGCCGGGTGTGCGATGGCGACGAACGCCCCGGCGTCAGCGGCCCGGCGGCAGAGCGCGCCGGCAGGCTCGTCCTTCGGACCCGGCGCGAAATCCGGCGGCAGCCCGATCCCCAGCAGGTCCCAGATGATCCCGTTCTGGAGACCGGGCGCATGCATCTCGGCCGCGAGGATCGTGGTGAAATTGGGAGTGCGATACGGCGACGTGTCCGTGATCGGAAATCCGTACCGCTCGATGAAGTGGTCGGTGATCGCGAGGAAGTCGTAGCCATGCTGCCGGTATGCGCGAACGACCTCCGGCGGCGAGAGCAATCCATCCGACCTGGTGCTGTGACTATGAATGTTTCCGCGAAAGAATCGTCCGGGCGGATGGGGCTGGCCTGACTCGCCTGGCTGACCGAACGGATTGTTGCGCACGCAGAGGGGTCCTTCCGGGATGCCAGGTATCGAGCGTTGAGGGGGATGCCGACCGGGCCCGGCCGACATCCCTATGCTCGCACAGCCTGTACCGTCACGCACCCCTCTTCCGCGGCACCTCAGCCGGGCCTACGCGCGATCCGGGACGATCTCGGCGGGGGCGCTGTCCTCCGGGCTGTAGCCAAGGACCTCCTTCGCGTGCTCGATGTCCCAGAAGCGGCGCGGGTTGTCGGAGATGCCGTAGCAGAGTACCCAGTGGCGACCCGATTCCAGGCAGCGCTCGATCAGCTGGACGCAGTCGCGCTCGCTGAGCCAGACGGCCCGCGTCCGCCGTCGCGCCGCCAGCGTCGCTTCGTCGGCATCGAGCTCCGGGGCCCAGAGGTTGGCGGGATGAGAGGGGTCGTCCGGCGAGCGGACGCCCCCGATCCGGAGGCAGAATGCCCGGAGGCCGTGGTGATCGACGTAGTAGCGCGCCATCGCCTCGCCATAGACCTTGGAGACACCGTAGAGCGAGTCGGGCCGGATCTCGGCCGTGTGGTCCCAGACGCGCCCGTCGTCGAGCGCATAGAGGTCGGGCGCGTTCTCCGTCTCGTAGGTGCCGATCGCGTGGTTGGACGACGCGAAGACGACCCGCTCGACACCGGCGAGGCGGGCCGCCTCGAACACGTTGTAGGTGCCGATCAGGTTGCTGGGCAGCACGGCGTCCCAGGACGAGCCAACGGCGGAGGTCGCCGCCAGGTGGACGATCGCGTCCGCGCCCCGGAAGGCGTCGACGAGTGGCTCGAGCGCGCTGATGTCCGCGATGACATCGGCGTAGGGCCCCGGTCGGCGGGCGATTCCTACCGGCTCGTAGCGGCCACTTTCCCGCCAGGCGTCGATCACGAACCGCCCGATCAGGCCATCCGCCCCGGTGACGACCACCCGGGGAGGTCTCGTCGACGACGTTGTATCGCTCATGGTGTGGGTTCATCCTTCTGGATCAGGAAATCTCCGCGATCAGACCGGTTGTCCAATTGTCCGTCAAGTCATACGCTAGGCTGCGCTTGCCGTCGAGAGTCCTGTGCCGGAGGAATGCCGTCATCGCTACCTTGAGCTCACGCATTCGTAACCAGTTCGCCGGGGCACCGATGGAGGCCTCGCTTCGCCGTTTGGGGCCAGGTCTTGCCCTGGCCACCGGGGTGACGCTCGTGGCGCTGGTGCTGGGTGCGATCCAGGACGGCCTGTTCGGGTACCCGGTCCTGGAACCGCTGGTGCTCGCGCTCCTCCTTGGCCTGGCGATCCGGACGCTCCGGGCACCGGATGCGATCTTCGCCCCCGGGATCGGCTTCGCCGGAAAGCAATTGCTGGAAGGCGCAATCGTTCTCCTCGGGGCTTCGCTGAACCTCGCCTCGATCGTCGACGCCGGCGCGAAGCTGGCGATGGCGGTGGCTGTGAGCGTGAGCGTCACGCTCGTCGCCGGAACGCTCCTGGGCCGCGCCGCCGGACTGAGCACGCGATTGGCGGCGCTTGTCGCGGTCGGCAACGCGATCTGTGGCAACTCCGCGATCGCCGCCGTCGCGCCCGCCATTCGCGCGAAAAAGCAGGAAGTCGCCAGCGCGATCGCGATGACGGCCGTGCTGGGGATCGGTGTGGTCCTGACGCTGCCCGCCTTGATCCCGCTGGCCAACCTCTCCGATGAGCGGTACGGGGTTGTCGCCGGGCTGACCGTCTATGCCGTGCCGCAGGTGCTGGCCGCGACATTGCCGGTCAGTGCCGAGGCGGGCCAGATCGCCAGCCTCGTCAAGCTCACTCGCGTACTGATGCTGGGGCCGGTTGTGGCCCTCTTTGCCTGGCTGTTCCGCAACGCGGATGCGGACGACTCGACACCACGTGGCGGACGGCAGTCACTGGGCAAGTTCCTGCCCTGGTTCGTGATCGGATTCATCGCGCTGGCCCTGCTGAGGACGGTGTCGCTGATCCCGGCCGATCTCGGCGCGCTGGCGAAG
>DASYVY010000076.1:0-1520 GCA_035936535.1 Thermomicrobiales bacterium
TCGGCGGGCGATGTTGCCCGCGCCCAGCACGGCATCATCTACATCGATGAGATCGACAAGATCGCCCGGAAGTCGGACAACCCGAGCATCACCCGGGACGTCTCAGGCGAAGGCGTGCAGCAGGCGCTGCTGAAAATCATCGAGGGCACGGTGGCGAACGTGCCGCCGCAGGCTGGCCGCAAGCACCCGCACCAGGAATACATCCAGATCGACACCCGCAATATCCTCTTTATCTGTGGCGGCGCCTTCGAGGGACTCGAGGAGATCGTCTCCAAGCGGATCGGCCGCCAGAGCCTGATGGGATTCGGGGCGGAAGCGAGCGGCGAGAAGGATGACAATCCGCTGCGCCAGCTCAACCATGACGACCTGCTCAAGTACGGGCTCATTCCCGAGTTCGTTGGTCGCCTTCCCGTCTCGGTCGCGCTCGATCACCTGACGCGCCCGGACCTGATCCGGATCCTCTCCGAGCCGAAGAACGCGGTCGTCAAGCAGTACCAGAAGTTCTTCGGGCTGGACCATGTCGAGCTGGTCTTCACCGAGGACGCGCTCGATGCCACCGCCCGCCAGGCGGAGGAGCGGAAGACCGGTGCCCGCGGCCTGCGCACGACGATCGAGGACGTCCTGCTCGAGGTGATGTACGAGATCCCGTCGCTCGAGAACGTCCGCAAGTGCATCGTCGACGCGAACGTGATCAACAACCGCTCCCGCCCGCTCCTGCTGACCGTCAACGACCACCCAATCGACTACGCCAAGACCGCCTGACCCTCGGCCTTCCCGCTACTCGACTTGGCGCCCCTGTCCGGCACATCCGGGCAGGGGCGTTTTTTGTTGGGCAGGGTCACGCCGGAAGTGGTTGGTCGGTTAACAGGTGTTTCGCGTTCCGTTCATGAAAGGTTGACAGCCGCTTCTCTGAATACCCCTACCGTAGGACCTGAGCGTATCAGCCAAGGCGCACGCCGCGGCGGCAGCGCGATCCGCATCTTCTCAGGGGGAAGGTCCATGAACCGTGTAGCGTTCGAACACATGCTCAAACAGCGCGCAAGTCGCCGGAATGTCCTTGGTGCCGGGGGCGCCGTCGGTGCCGCTGGCCTGATCGGGGTCAGCTTCCGCGGGTCGCCGACCAGGATGTATGCCCGGCAGGCGACCCCTGCCGGGTCTCCGGTCGCCAGCCCAGTAGCCACACCGGCAGCGAGCCCGATTGCCGAGCAGCCATCGCTTCTGCTGCGGCCATCCGCCCGGTTCGGCGCCTACCCGTTCCAGCTCGGTGTCGCCTCCGGTGATCCCGACGCCCAGAGCGTCGTGCTCTGGACCCGGCTCGCTCCCTCCCCGATCGATGGGGGTGGGATGGACGGGTTGCCATATGACGTGAGCTGGGAGGTCGCGCTGGACGAACGCTTCGGCCGGATCGTCCAGCGGGGCGTCGCCGTCGCCGATCCCAACCTCGCCCACAGCGTGCATGTCGATGTGACCGGTCTGCAGCCGGCCACCGAGTACTTCTACCGGTTCATGGTCGGCTCGGA
>DASYVY010000077.1:0-4813 GCA_035936535.1 Thermomicrobiales bacterium
GGAACGCCGCGAGCAGGGCGACCGCCCGGCCGAACAGGTGGCGTCCGATCCAGTACGTGACCAGCACCGATCCGACATCGACCAGGGCCGACAGCCAGCGCCCCGGCAGATGGGCGTTTCCGAACTCCGTGTACCCGGTCAGCGATGCCAGCAGCTTGGCGGCGAACAGGGGAAAGGTGCCATAGACATAACTATCGAAGCGCGTGTTGTATGGATTGAGCGGGGAGATCGCGGTGTCGAAGTAGGTGCCGATGCTGCCCGGACCCCGGATATCCGTCAGGACCATCGTCATGAAGAGTTCGTCGGGGTGGTAGTAGTGGTTGCTGCCCCAGTCGATGCCGGTCAACCGAAGGACCAGCGCCAGTGCTGCAATCGGGACGAGGCACCAGGCGCTGGTCAGCCAGGCCAGCAGGCCGGATACACTTCGCCGGGGCTGGAAGGCCACACGTTGCGTCGCTTCGGGTTTGATCGTTCTAGCCCGCATCGACCGCTACGCTCTCTGGAGGATGGTGGTGACAGGAACGGGAGCGCAAGGGCATGATGCTTCCTCTGGGCGAGCGATGGTGACGGGCAAAGGCCCGTTCGTCCCGCCAAGTTTACTGGCCAGGCGGGCATCACGAGTGCGCACGGCTCGGAAGGACGGCCGGCGCGGAATGGTATGATCGCCACCGTGAATCACAGGATCTCGACGAGGACACAGGGCAGGGTGAGCTGAGCGTGACAGACCGGCGACAATCGATGCTTATCACAGGCGGCGCTGGGTTCATCGGCGCGAACCTCGCCGACCGATTCCTGGGTTCCGGTCACCGGGTCATGATTCTCGACGACTTCTCCCGCCCCGGAACCAACCGCAACCTCGACTGGCTTCGCCAGCACCATGGCGACGCCTTCGCCGTGATCCGGGGCAGCATCACCGACGCCGCAACCTGCGAGAGCGCTGTCGCCGATGCCGAAGTCGTCTTCCACCTCGCCGGTCAGACCGCCGTAACGACCTCGGTGACCGACCCGCGCCGGGACTTCGAGATCAACGCCTTTGGCACGCTCAACGTCCTGGAGGCGGCCCGGACCGCCGGCCACGAGCCGATCGTGCTCTACACGTCGACGAACAAGGTATACGGCGGGATGGAGGAGATCCCAGTCGTCGAACAAGAGACGCGCTACGCCTATCGTGACCTTCCCGATGGCACCGACGAGCACCAGCCGCTCGATTTCCACTCGCCGTACGGCTGCTCGAAGGGCGCCGCCGACCAGTACGTCCGCGACTACGCCCGGATCTACGGATTGCCGACGGTCGTCTTTCGCCAGTCCTGCATCTATGGCCCTCGCCAGATGGGTGTCGAGGACCAGGGCTGGGTTGCCTGGTTCATCATCGCCCTCGTCAGCGGCAAGCCGATCACGATCTACGGTGACGGCAAGCAGGTCCGCGATCTTCTGTATATCGATGACCTGCTCGATGCCTACGAGCTAGCGGTCGAGAAAATCGACGTGACGCGCGGGCAGGTCTACAACATCGGCGGCGGAGCGGCGAACGCGATGTCGATCTGGTGGGAGTTCAAGCCGCTCCTGGAGTCCGCCCTGGGACGCGAGATCCCCGATCCGCAGTTCCAGCCGACCCGGCCCGGCGACCAGCCGATCTTCATCGCCGATACCGCCAAGGCCAGGCGTGAATTTGGCTGGACACCCCGTGTCCCGGTGCCAGACGGCGTGCATCGCCTCGCCGGATGGGTGGTCGCCAACCGCGACCTCTTCGATTCTCCGGTCCCCATCTGACCGTGCGGATCCTGCTCTCCCTCACGTATTACAGGCCGCACGTCAGCGGGCTGACGATCTACGTCGAACGGCTTGGCCGTGCCCTCGTCGCGCGAGGCCATGAGGTCACCGTCCTGACCTCGCGGCACGATCCGGCGTTGCCGCGTGACGAAATGCTCGATGGCATCCGGGTCGTCCGCGTGCCGGTTGCCTTCCGCGTTGGCAAGGGGCCGATCATGCCCACGCTGGGGGGTGTCGCCACCCGCCTCGTCCGGGAGCACGATGTCGTCAGCCTTCATCTCCCGATGTTCGACGCCGCCGGGATCGCCGCGCGCGGGCGTCTCTTCCGGAAGCCGACGCTCCTGACGTACCATTGCGACCTGCTGCTGCCGGCCGGGGTCGTAAACCGGGTAATCGACCAGGCGGTCTTCGCCGCCAACTACGCCGGTGCCCGCCTCGTCCACCGGATCGTCGCCTACACCCAAGACTACGCCGATCACTCTCGGCTGCTCCGCCGTTTCCGGAGCAAGACGACGGTCATCCCGCCGCCGGTGGTGATGCCGTCACCCTCGGCCAATGACGTCGCGGCCTTCCGTCAGAAGCACGGTCTCGATGGAAAGCGGGTGATCGGCTTCGCTTCGCGGTTCGCCACCGAAAAGGGCATCGAGCACCTGGTCGATGCGATGCCGGAGCTGCTCCGGCGTTTCCCGAACCTGAAAGTTCTCTTTGCCGGGCCCTACCGCGACGTGATCGGCGAGGAGGAGTACCGTAACCGGCTCACACCCCGGATCGCGGCGCTTGGCGAACACTGGACGTTCCTCGGCACGCTTGGACCGGAGGCACTCCCGGCGTTCTACGGGTCGCTCAACGTGCTGCTGATGACAAGCGTCAACTCGACCGAGTCGTTCGGGCTCGTCCAGGTCGAGGCCATGCTCTGCGGCACCCCGGTGGTCGTCACCGATCTGCCCGGCGTCCGCCAGCCAGTCCGCGTCACCGGCATGGGCGAGGTCGTCGCCGTTGCCGACAGCGCAGCGCTCGCTGCGGGCGTCACGAGCGTGCTGACTGATCCGGATCGCTATATCAAACCCCGGGCCGAGATCGAACGTGTGTACGACCTCGCAGTCACCGTCTCGGCCTATGAGGCGCTCTTCGCGTCGACGTGACGCTGTCTCCACTGATACGCTGAAACGCACGCATGCATCCCAGAACCGGACGAGCGGCCATGACGGTCGCGCAATCCCGAGGCGTACCATCATGGGGAGAACGACCAGCTTGGCAACCGAACCTCGCGACACTACCGGCGGTGGCGATTACCTCACCCGGCACCTCCAAGAGATGGCGCCGCACCGCGCGCTGCTGCGGGCGGTCGAATGCCGGTTCATGGGGCGTGTCCCGCTGACCCATCCCGTGCTCGATGTCGGCTGCGGCGACGGTCATTTCGCCTCGGTGGCCTTCACCGAGCCGATCGATGTCGGGCTCGATCCGATGGATCGTGATCTGGTCGAGGCCGCCGCCCGCCGCCCCGCTGTCTACCAGGATGTCGTCAAGGGTAGCGCGACGGGAATGCCGTTTCCGGATGGCACGTTCGCGACGGTCGTGTCCAACTGCGTGATCGAGCACATCCCGGATGTCGCTGCGACCCTTTCTGAGATCAGCCGCGTGCTGCGGCCGGGCGGCGTCTTCGCGACGACCCTTCCGAGCGAGCATTATCCTGAATACCTCCTCGGTGCGATCCTTGCCCGGCGTGCCGGGTTTCCAAGGCTCGGCAGGGCCTACGGCAGCTTCTTCAATCGCATCTCCCACCACGAGCACGTTGATCCGCCCGATGTCTGGATCGCCCGCCTGGGGGCGGTCGGGCTCGATGTCACGGAGCACGCCTACTACTTCTCGCCCAGCGCCCACCGCGTTTTCGACATCGCCCATTACATTGGGGCGCCTAGCCTGATCAGCAAGCGCCTGACCGGGAAATGGGTAATCCACCCCGTGCAAGCCAAGGTGCTGGAGCGCTGGTATCGCCGCTACTACGAGGAACCACTCCCCGCGGAGGGCGCGTACCAGTTCGTCCAGTGCGTCAAACGCCCGTGATCGATTAGGTCGTCGGCTTGCTGCCCGTTCAACCTGATCAACAGGCAAGGTGGCGGCAGCGGTACGTGCGCGAGGCGCGCAGCGGTTGTGCCAACGCCACCCGCTCGCGCCCCGCCTCGCCCACTGCTTCCAGCCGCTCGATCTCACGCTCGATGGATTTGCTTACATGGATGCCGCCGTCATCTCGGACGGTCCGGAAGGCGGATCCGCCTCGACATTTCTCCTCGCCAGCGACCGGATCGCGATCGACTGGCTCCGGCGCAACGTCGAGGACTCGCCGGTTATCCTCGAGGCCCAGCTTTCGGCCTGTCGCTGGGGAGGCCGCATCAGCTCCACCAACAGACTCCCGACCGTGCTGGGCTGGACTTGGCACGAGGAGCAGCAGCGTCCGGGGTATCATCAGCAGGTCGATCAGCGGGCCGCCGATGTCGCGACGCTGTATGACGGGGTTGGCGACTTCGCGTCGATCCGACCGCTGCTCAATGCCTATCACGTCAGGCTGATCTACTTCGGGGAACTCCAACGGGTAATCTACGGCGAGGCCGTGTAGGTCCGGTTCGCCACCGCCGCCCGCCTGGGCATGCTCGATGTGCTCTACGACGCGAACGGCGTCACGATCTACGCGTACCCTCAGGCGATGGACTGACCGCTGGGGATGGGTGACCGCGCATGCTTCCCCTAGGCCAGCAAGACGGTCGAAAGTGACGGCTGCCGGGATGACATGAACGCCCAGACAGGCTGCGTGGGCGCGAAAAACGCAGAGCGCTTACTCACAAAGCGATCGCCGGAGGACATGAATGGCTGAACGGATACTCGTCGCCGGCGGTGCCGGATTCATCGGGATGCATCTCTGCCGCGAGCTGGTGGAGCGGGGGCATCATGTCTACTGCCTCGACAACTTCTCGACCTCGGAGATCAGCGCTCGGGCCGAACTCGAGGAGATGGGCGTCTTCGTCGAGGAGGTTGATGTTACCCAGGC
>DASYVY010000078.1:0-2834 GCA_035936535.1 Thermomicrobiales bacterium
GGCAAATATCGCGCGGCGATCCTGATGGCGGTGCTGGCGCTCGTCTTCGTGGCGAACCACCTCTGCACGGGGTTGGAGGCGGAGATCGACGAGGCGGCGACACGCCAGGAGCGCGCGGTCTTCAGCGACTACCTCGTGCAATGGGCGCGGGACACCGCGGAGAATCTGCAGTCCGAGTTCTGGCAGCTCGCCGTGCAGTTCGCGCTGCTGGCGGGCTTCTTTGAATTCATCCGCGTGCGTGCCTACGAAGAAGACGAAGAGGACGTCAAGCAGCGCCTGATGCGGATCGAAGCACTGCTGAACGAGCAACGATCGGAGCTGCGCTGACGGGCATGGCGATAGGGAATCCCTGGCCGTCGATCCGATCAGGGGCCATGAGGCTCATCGATGAGCGCCAACCGGTATTCCACCTCGGCGAGGACGACACCGTACACCGCATGGGCGATCACCATCACTCCCAGGCGGGCGCGGCGGTCGTCCTCCGGGGCGGGGTACAGGTTGAGCGCCGGGAGATAGCCGAGGTAGCTGACCGCCCACACCGCGCCGCCGAAAGCTAGCCCCGCCGCGTACCGGGATGACGGCAACAGTGGCCGAACGAGCACGTACCCGGCGCCGCACGTCATCCCGAACAGCTCGTGCGTCGTCATCCAAGACACCGGTTCGGTGGTCTCGGGATCACCCGGGGACAGGCCGAATCGACTCAGGACGTTCCGGGTGATCAGCCGGGGCGGCTGGGAACCGAACCGGAAAACCCGCTTTCCGGCGGCCATCGTCGCTGTCATCACCAGCGTCGCGATCCCGCCGCCGATGGCGCCACGCACGTATCGGTTCATCCGGAATTCCCCCGGTGTGTTGCTGATGGAAAAGCCCGCTTCCGCACCGGGGAGTCGGTCCGGAAGCGGGCGAACATCGGATTGCATCATGTACGTCTGTCCGATGATGCAATCCGATGTGGACGGGAAAACCCATCAAAACGGTGACGCGCCAATCCGTTGCACTATGGCACATGAAACGAGAGATCGGATCGTCCGGAGGCGCGGAGGGATCAGGCGTTGGCGGCTTCCTTCTCCTGCTCCTTCATCTCGGCCTTGATCTCCTTGCCGAGCTGCTTCGCCAGGGACTCGACCGTCCGCGCCATTTCCTTTTCCTGGGCGAGGTTTTCCGAGAGCAGGTCCACGGCTTCCCGCTCGCCCAGATCCCGGGCCATCTGGACCAGCGAGGTGTACGAGGCGATCTCGTAATGCTCGGTCTTGGCGGCACCGGCAAGATTGCCAAGCTCCATCACCTGGGGAGACGGCTGCTCTTCCTTGAGCGAATCGTGCTCCGCCTTGAGTCCTTCGGCGGCATGGCAGCTCACATCCTCAGCTTTCTCCCCAAGCTGCTTGAAGATCTTCTCGACGTTCTCGATCTGCTGTTTGGTCTCCGTCTGATGCTGCTTGACCGCGGACTTCACGTCCGGATGCTCGGTTTCCTTTTCAAGCTCCCCGAGCATCCCGAGGATGATGTTTTCCGCGCTCAACGTGTCGGAAAGTTCGTGCAGGAACAAATCGCGTGGTGTTGCAAGAGCCATGACGTTCTACCCTCGGATTGATGCGGTCCGCCCTGTGGCGAGAAGGATGCACAAGCGGCCAGGTTGCGCCGACGACAGGCGGGGATCGGCTTCTCTGCTATCTGCAATCCGCGTGCCAGTCCGTACACCTGGCGTCGCCCACAACAGCAGGTGTACGGACGACATGACGACCCGCCGGTGGCGCCACCGGAGTGATCCAGCCGCTGCCTCCTAGCGTTTAGCCGGGTACGCCGCTCGGTGAGGCGACGGCACGATCCGGATCCACGCACGACTACGACTCACCACGTTCAGGGACATCAGGATAGAGGAGATCACTCCATGCGACCACAGGCATTGCACGAACGGTTTCTCGACGCGATCGAAGGCGAACGTGAGCGGGTGCGCTCGCGGCGGGCGGTACTCTCCACCGGCGCTCGGATCACGGCAGGTGCGGCGCTCGGCGCCGCGTTCGCGGCACCAGCCGTCCTGACCTCGAGCCGCACTGGCGTGGCAGCGGCGGGGGCAACAGCACAGGACTTCGAGGACGATCTCGATATCCTGAATTACGCCCTGACGCTTGAACATCTCGAGCACGCGTTCTACCGGGATGGACTTGAGAGTCTGGGCGAGGCCGACATCGCCGACGCCACGGACGACGGGACGTTCGGGTTGCTGTCCGAGATTCGCGATCACGAGGCGGCCCATGTCGAGGCCCTGACCGGGGTCATCACCGATCTCGGCGGTGAACCCGTTGCCGAGGCGACGTACGACTTCGGCTACGACGATGTGGCTGGATTCCTAGAGGTCGCGATGGCGCTCGAGAACACCGGTGTCGCGGCCTATGCAGGCGCAGCTCCGTCGATCTCGGACGAGGCAATCCTCACTGCGGCGCTCGGCATCCACAGCGTGGAGGCGCGCCACGCCGGCTTTTTGAACCGGCTCAACGAGATGTCGCCATTCCCGGACGCCGTCGACGAGCCCCTGACGCGGGAAGAGGTCCTCGACGCGGCCGGAGGCTTCATCACCGAAGAGGAGTCCGAATCGACTCCGGAAGAGGGTGCCGCCAGCGAAGGTGGCGAAGAAGCCGTCACCATCGACATGTTCAGGTTCATGCCGGCGACGATCGAGATCCCGGTCGGCACGACAGTGACCTGGACCAACCAGGAGCTGAATCCCCACAGCGTGGTCGCCAACGAGGGTGCGTTCAAATCGGAGGTCCTCGGCGATGGCGAGAGCTTCAGCTTCACGTTCGAGGAAGCCGGCTCGTTCCCGTATATATGCGGAC
>DASYVY010000079.1:0-4842 GCA_035936535.1 Thermomicrobiales bacterium
CAACAGATCGTTTGCCGCGTGTCAATTCCCCCAAGAGGAGCGCGGATGCGATTATCACCAGGCGATCCACGAAGCGGGGAAATGGTCGCGCGTCCATGGCGTTCCGGCGACGCCCGGACAATCGGCGCCACTACGCGTCGGGCTGCGCTCCATTATTGGCGGTACCGATGGCCTCAAGGACATCCGGCCATGACGGTGCGCCTTCCTGAGCAAAGATGATCTTTCCGTCCTCTCCAATCACGAACACTGACCTCCGGATCCCGCCTTCCGGCTTGATCGCACCGTAGGCGCGGGCAGCCTCCGTGTTTTCGTCGACCAGAAGCTCGAACTCCAGGTTGTAGGCATCGCAGAACTGCTTGTGGCTCTCGGCGTCGTCCGCGCTCAGCCCAAATGGTTCCACCCCCGCGCTGCGCATGTCGCCCAGACTGCGCTGCACGTTCGCCAGCTGGGTGGTGCATCCGGGCGTGAAGTCTTTCGGGTAGAACACCAGCATGACCCGTGGCGATCGCGTGTAGCCGGTGAGCCGAAAAACGTCTCCAGAACCGGTTCTTGCCGTGATCTCCGGTGCGTCGGCGCCAATCTCGATGAGTGCCATGAAGGTGATCTCCTGTTTCTAGGCAAGGGCCAGCATCAAATCATGGGCGGGCGCCGCGTCCCTGGGCGACCGCGTATCTGGGAATCGACAAGGATCCTGCGGACAGTCCGCCCTTCACCGGAATCCCACAATGTCTGAAGCGTATCGGAACGATGGATTTCGCACAGCATTGGCCGTGGGCGGGCCGTTGATTCGAGTCCACTCAGCCTTCGCATACATAGCATATGAAGTCGATCGAACTCAACCACCCGGTACCGAAGAGATACCCGCATGTTGGCGAGCGCCTCGGATCGGACGAGGATTCCTATGATGGAATCAGCGCAGTCGAGACCGTGGTCATCCACTCAATGCCCAAGTGGTTGCAGTCCTGCAGGACCAGCCCGCGGGATGCCAGCGACCGTGGCGACCAATGGGTCCCTGTAATTCGGGCGAGCTCATGTCCTGGAGGAGACGGGTGCAGCCCGCGGGATGGGTTTGTAGAGGAGTTCGACAGCCATCGCCACCGCAGCATCAATGTCCAGTGCTCGACCGGCTGCCCATGCCTGCTGGAACGCCGCCGGATCGGGAAGGACCCGACGTGCGGCATTCACATGACGATGGTAAGCGGCACGCTCGGCCGGTTGAAGTGGCACGCCCACCTGGTCCCGGAGCACCTCGGCCGCGCCGAGGAGCTGCGCCGCCAGTTCCGGTCGTCCGGTGGTGGCTGCCGGACCCGACAGCGCTTCGAGGCACCAGACCATGCCCAACCGGTCGCCAACCTGCTGATAATCGAGAAGACCCTCCATCAACGGCTCCGCTGCCGCAGGATCGATCTCGTGGTGCTGGATCAGCGACCCTAGGATAAAGAGCGCCATCGCCGCGGTCCGTCTGTCCCCTACCTCACGAGAAAGGTGAAGACCCTCGCGGGCAACAGTCATCGCCCGTCCAAGATCTCCGTCCGCGCGCAGGGCTTCTCCCAGATTCGCGAGCGCCATGGCGGTGTGCGGGCGATCCCCCAGCGCCCGCCAGAGGGCCAGCGATTCCTCGAAGAGCGCTGCTGCCCGGTGATAGTCTTCCTGCCAGAAGCTGATAACCCCAAGATTATTGAGCACTCGCGCCGACCCGTAGCGATCCGAGCGAGCCTCGTATAATGCACCACTTCGCTCGAACAGTCCTCGTGCGTTCGTGTACTCTCCTCGATCCGTCGCGACGAGACCGAGCCTGTTCAGCGTATCGGCGATGCCCGGTCGGTGATCAATCGCCTCGAAGATCTTCAGGGCCTCCTCGCTGAGTTCCAGGGCTTTCGGGTAGTCACCTCGCGTCCTTTCGAGTTCCCCCAGCAGACCAAGGGTTTCTCCGGTCCGGCGCTGATCACCGAGCGCACGCCAGTCGTTCAGGGACTCGGTCAGCCGGGAGACGGCTTGGTCGCTTTCACCCTGGGCCTGCGCAAGAATCCCGGCTCCCCTCTGGCACAAGGCCCGTCGCACTGACGGTGTATCGGCCGCTAGGGTAAGGGCGCGCTCCAGCCACGCCTTCCCCTCTTCGAGATACCCTCCCATCCGCCAGAATTCCGACAGCGCCCCGCTGATACCCAGAGCCGTATCCGCATCCCGCCGCTCACATGTCCAGCCTAGCGCAGCCCGCATGTTGTCATGCTCGGCTTCGAGCCGGTCCAGCCACGAGATCTGGTCCTTCTGGTGGAGGCGGGGTTCCGCTTTCTCGACGACCTTGAGAAAGAAATCGGCATGTCGGCCCCTGATCGTGTCTTCTTCCCCGCTTGCATCAAGCTTCATCATGGCGAATTCTCGGATTGTCTCAAGCATCCGGAAGCGAGATGAGCCCGAGTCGAGTCCGTCCTCTCGCTGCAACATGCTCTTGTCGGCCAGTGCCCACACTCCTGAAGCGACATCACCTGACGCAGTGCAAACGCAACTGGCTGCCTCAAGGCTGAATCCGCCGACGAACACCGAGAGCCGGCGGAACAGCACCTGCTCCTCCGAACCCAACAGATCATGGCTCCAGGCAACGGCGTCCCACAGTGTCCGCTGCCGTTCCGGCAAGTCCCGGGCGCCATCCGTGAGGAGCGGAAGACGCCTTTCCAAAAGGGACAGAAGTTCCGCCGGCGCCAGGTGCCGGCAGCGGGCGGCGGCCAATTCGATCGCCAATGGGAGCCCGTCCAGGCGGGCACAAAGAGAGATCACCACAGCCGCATCGGCATCGGTCAGGACAAATCCCGGCTGGACGGCTCGAGCCCGCTCGGCAAACAAGGCTACCGCCGCGTACCGCGTGACGGAACTCGCCCTTAGGTGATCCCGGGAAGCACGTGCCCCCATACGAGGCACTGCCAGGGGTGGAGCGGCCACGACATGCTCACCGCGCAGGCCAAGCGGCTGGCGACTAGTCGCGAGGACGGTCAGTTTGGAGCAGGAGGCGAGTAGCGCCCCGACGTCCGTGGCTGCACCGATCACTTGCTCGAAGTTGTCCAGCACCAACAACACTTCCCGCCCTCGGAGCGCTTGACTGAGAATTTCCAGCGTCATGGGACCGGAAATCTCGTCGACATCGAGCGCGCGGGCGACTGCAGGCAGAACGAGTTGTGGATCGCGGATGGCTGCGAGCGAGACAAAGCAGACTCCATCGGCCACATCGCCGACTGCCTGCTGCGCCGCTTCCAGTGCCAAACGGGTCTTGCCGATGCCGCCGGGACCAGTAACTGTGACAAGGCGAATTCGTGGATCGAGGAGGAGATCCTGAAGCGTCTGTAACTCTCGATCACGGCCTAGTAGCGGAGTTGGCGGCGCTGGAAGATTGTCAAACGCTTGGGCGGGCCCGGTCGACGTCATCGGGGTCGACTGGAAGCGGGACGTCGAACGGATTTCGGCGACCAGCGCCTCCGTCTCCGCGTCTGGCACGGCGTCAAGTTCGTCCCGCAGGGCGGCCACGCAGCGTGCGTACTGCAGCAGGGCTTCGCCGCGCCGACCAGCGGCCACGAATGCACGCATCAGGGCCCGATGCGCACCCTCGTCTGCGGGATCGGTAGCCAGGAGTCGCTCCAGCACCGGGACTGATGCGAGCGGACCCCGCCCTCGCTCGAGTTCGGCTAGGTCAAGTGCCGCGCGGCGCCAGGCCTGCCGCAGGCGTTCGCGACGCGCCACCGTCCACTCGGCGTCAAGGTCATCCGCGAGCAGATCACCCCCATAGAGGGCAAGCGCTTCGCGCAATTTGCTCGGGCGCACCACCGGTGTTGTTGCCGCCTCGGATAGTGCGGACTCGAACTCGACCACATCTATCCAAAGCTCGACATCCGGGCGGATGGATATGATAGTTGCCCGGCTTTGGACGTACGCGGAGTCACGCCCCACCTTTAGACCGGGTTCCAGGACGCGGCGCAGGGCGTGGAGCGACACACGGAGTGCGGTCAATGCTGACTCCGGCGAAACATCCGGCCAGAGAAGGTCGGTGATGCGATCACGTGAAAGACGGTTGCCGGGGCTCGCAAGGAGCAAGAGGAGAAGAGCCCGGGCATTGCGGCGCGGCCAGGCTTGATCCGGAATTTCCCGATCTTGAACGGCGAGGCGGACCGGCCCCAGCAGTTGGGCCCTCAGCGAGACGGGAGCAGTGCGGGAAGGAGGGTTCGCAGGCATCTCTCGTCACATCTCCGTTTGGTCGTGACGGGCAGTTTTCACCATAAGGACCCGCGAGCCGGGGCGATCACTCTCAATAATGATGTGCTCGGACGCGGGCATCAAGCGAAGCAGGCAGTTCATCACGGTCCCACGGGATAGTGTTGACCTGCTGCTGATTGTGATCCGTGCATGCTTGCTAATTATTGTCGCTCAGGTCCTGGGTCTGACGTTGTTCCTGAGGCATCCACACCGGGGCCCAGACGGTGACAACCGCCATCCCACCACGCAGGACCGACGGGAGTGATGCTTGCGGTGTGATCAGATGACAGAGCGCTGCCCAAGACTTCTGCAGCGGCCGAGCTTGTCTGAACCGATTCAGGGCGGTGAGTGAATCCCGGGCGGGATAGACGGCCATGCTGGACGAGCTCGGCGCTCCGCAGCGTCGCCGCGTAAGTGACTCTCCGCTTCAAGCTCAGCGGGTCCTCGCGAAACCGTCATCTGATGCTAGGGGATAGGCTCTCGGCGTCACCTGACGTCGAGCGCGTGCTTGCCGATGCTCGTCAGCGCCACGTCGTCCATCGGTGGGTTTCCGAGACCAGCGCGTGCGTCCCGGAAGTACCGCTCCAGCGGGTACTTCTTCTG
>DASYVY010000080.1:0-8093 GCA_035936535.1 Thermomicrobiales bacterium
TCTTGCCACCGGTGTTGGGTCCGGTGATCAGCAGGACCCGGAAATCCCGGCCGAGCTCGAGCGTTACCGGCACCACAGCAGCGGGGTCAAGCAGCGGGTGCCTTGCCGAATCGAGACGGACCAGATGCGTCGGGTGGGACCTGGCATCGCGCTGTCCGCTGCGGGACGACCCCAGCTCGTGAAGATGTGGACGGGTCGCCTGCATCGCAACGGCCAGCTTCGCCTTTGCCATGGCGAGATCGATCAAGGCGATCGCTTCGATCAGCCGGCGAATGCCCTCAGCGTGACCACCGACCTTCTGGCTGAGATCATCCAGAATTCGCTCGATCTCACGTTCTTCCGCGAGCTGATGTTCCCGCCACCGGTTGTTCAGCTCGACGACATCGAAGGGCTCGACGAAAAGCGTATGCCCGCTCGCGGAGGTGTCGTGGACGATGCCCCGGATCAAGCCGCGGGCTTCCGCCTTCACCGGTACTACGTATCGGCCATCACGGATGGTGATGATGTTCTCCTGCAGCGCGGCGCCGAACCTTGCGCCAGATACAAAGCTGTTGAGCCTGTCCATGAGCCGGCTGTGGGCGACTCGCACTGCTTTTCTGAGCTGTGCCAACTCCGGGCTCGCGCCATCCAGCACATCCCCTCTCGGCCCGATCGATCGCGTCAGGTCTGTCTCCAGCGGCGAAAAGTTTTCGATCGCCTCAGCGAACTCCAGAAGCCGTGGGTAGCGCTCAGCGGCATCCGGCAACCGCATGAACAGCCGGCGCAGCTCCCTACCCGCCCGGAGCGTGTCCATGACGGTAAGCAGCTCGGCGGGCATCAGCCGGCCGCCCTTTTCGGCCTTCTCCAGCTGATCGCGGATATCCCGGGCGCCGCCGATCGACATCTCCGGGAACTGGACGAGCAGGTCCGACGCCTCGGCCGTCACATCCAGCCGGGCGCGGACGATCTTCCGATCCGGGCTCGGGACCAGCTCGAGAGCGCGGACAGCGGCAACACTGTATTGGCAATGGGTAGAGAGACGACGAGCGATCTCGCCAAACTCCAATTTCCGGAGAACATCAGCATTCATACCGACATGCATTCCATTTCAGCGCGTCAACCGTCCCGTAGGACGACAACGTATTTTTCGGTCGTCCCGAGCGAATGCACGGGTATGACCGGTTGACACGAACAAGTGTTCGCCCCTATACTCACTGCAACAATGATACCCGGACAGCCGCGAGTTCCGGGTGCCCCTAGTGATGATGAGGACGTCGATGAAAGACCTGTCGCTCCGCCAACAAGCCATCCTCGATTTCATCAGCTCTTTCCTGGACGTCAATGACTATCCTCCCACCATCAGGGATATCCAGCGCGAGTTGGACATTTCCTCGACGAGTGTGGTCGATTACAACCTCAAGGTCCTCGAGGAGCGGGATTACATCCGGCGAAACCGGAATATCTCACGCGGAATTGAGCTCGTTGGCCGAACTCCGGGGCGCACCAACGTCGTCTCCATCCCGGTCATCGGTCAGATCGCGGCCGGGCAGCCGATCCCGGTCCCTACCGATCTGGAAGGCAGCGACGTCGCCGATGTGATCGAGCTGAGCCCGGATTTCGTCCCGAATGCTGGTCGGAACTTGTTTGCCCTCCGTGTCCGCGGGCACTCGATGATCGACGCCTTGATCAACGACGGCGACGTGGTAATCCTCCAGGCACAGGAGACGTGCGAAAACGGCGACACGGTGGCGGTCTGGCTCGAGGACGAGAAGGAGACCACGCTCAAGCGCTTCTATCTCGAGGGCTCGCAGGTCCGCCTGCAGCCGGCCAACATGACGATGGCGCCGATCTTCACTCGATCGGACAATGTGCGGATTCAGGGCAAACTCGTCAGCGTGGTTCGCTCGATAGCGTAAACTGGGGAGTTGAACCGATCCTGTGCAAAGGGGATCGGTCGGCGACTGACCTCGCAACTGACGAGAACAGGACCCTTGTGTGCTGGCGTATGTGCTGTCCGGGTTGGGCCTCTCCGCGTCTTCGGGCTTGAATGCCTACTTGCCGCTCCTGATCCTGGCCCTGGCTGACCGGTTCTCGACGATCATCGAGTTGCGGGACCAGTTTGATGTCCTCTCCTCTCCATGGGTCATCCTGGCCCTGCTGCTGGTGCTTCCGCTCGAACTCATTCTCGACAAGATTCCCCGTGTGGACGTGTTGAGCGATCGCATCCACATGGGACTCAGGATCGCGGCCGGTGCGATAGCCATGATGGCGGTTACCGGGCAATCCAATGGTTTCCACCCGCTCCTGGGTGCTGTCCTTGGTGCCGGCATAGCCGGTGTCGCCCATGTCATCAAGGCTCGGGCGCGACCCGCCGTCACCCGAGCCACCGCTGGTATCGCGAACCCCTTTGTCAGCATGGTCGAGGACTTCGCCGTCGTCATCGTCTCCGTTACGGCCTGTCTCCTCCCCTATGGTGTTGTGCTCGCCCTCCCGATTTTCGCGATCAGCCTCTGGCGCCTGTATTCCCGGATGAGCTCTACCCCGGTCAGGATCGGCTCCCTGGTTCTGCCTCACACAAAAAGCTAGGGTTGCGTCACAGCGACTCAATCTTTATACTCTCTCCGAGTGAAGCGCTTGGAGGATGCCGTGCCTAATGTGCAGTTCAAAGACTATTACGACGTACTAGGGGTAGACCGCGGCGCAAGCGAGCAGCAGATCCGCGCAGCCTTCCGCAAGCGCGCGCGTGAACTGCACCCTGACGTCAACCGGGACGATCCCCAGGCCGCCGAAAAGTTCAAGGATCTCAACGAGGCACATGAGGTCCTGTCCTCCGCCGACAAGCGAGCGATGTATGATCGCTTCGGCGAGGAATGGCAGCGATACCGGGACGCCGGCGTCTCCCCGTCGGACGCTCCGTACACCCGACGAGGATCCCCAAACGAGGATTTCGAGTCATGGTTCACCGGGGGTGAGGGGTCCTTCACCTACCGCACGTCGGGGGCTGGCAACGAACGGTTTTCCGACTTCTTCAATCTCCTGTTCGGCAATCAGGGCGAGCCAGCCGGACGCAGCCGCATACGCCAAAACCGTCCAACGCGTGGCACGGACAGTGAACTGACGACTACGGTCACACTGGAGGAAGCATTTACGGGAACGACGCGTCAGGTCACGATCAAGTCTCCCGAGGCGTGTCCGATCTGCAGCGGGTCGGGCACCGCCCGCGGAGCCACGTGTCCGCGGTGCGACGGCAGCGGCACTGTGGATCGGCAGAAGCAGCTCGAGGTGCGCATTCCCAAGGGCGTGCGCACAGGCTCACGGGTGCGGATCGCTGGCCAAGGTGCTTCGGGATCGCATGGTGGAGCTGCCGGGGATGTCTATCTGGTCATCAGGGTGCTTCCTCACCCGCGCTTCGAACGCAATGGTGCTGACCTCGTGGCGGAAGTACATGTACCCCTCTATTCGGCGATGCTAGGTGGCGAAACTGTCGTGGAAACGCTGTCGGGTCCCATCGCGTTGACGATCCCGGCCGGCACGCAACAAGGGCAGCTCTTCCGCCTCCGGGGCAAGGGCATGCCGGTCCTCGGTTCAAGGGCCGGCGAGCATGGCGACCTCCGCCTGCGCGTCATCGTCGACATTCCAACCGATCTCACGGAGGAAGAACGGCAGGCGTTCGAGCGTCTCCGGGACAGCCGGCAGCCGTAAACGCGGATGCCAGGGCGCATCGCACCGAGGTGGGCGATCTGCGACAATTCGTAAGAAGAGCAGGTGCGCGGCCGGGGCTATCCCGGCCATTCCTGTGTCTTCCCAGTCAACATCACGCGCCTGTTCCGGGCATGAGTGGGAAAGACGTCAGATGCCAGCGACGATCATTCTGGGCGGTCAATGGGGCGATGAGGGCAAAGGCAAGTTGACCGATGCCTTGGCTGTGGAGGCGTCGATGGTCGTCCGTGCCAACGGCGGAAGCAATGCCGGTCACACGGTCCAGACCGATCTCGGCACATTCAAGTTCCGGCTCATTCCCTCCGGCATCCTGAATCCGGACTGCGCCTGCGTTATCGGCGCGGGCGTCGTCATTGACCTCGAGACACTGGTGGGCGAGCTGACCGGGCTTCGGGACCGCGGCGTGGACACGACCGGGATGCTGATCTCGGATCGGGCCCACCTGGTCCTCCCCTACCACCGGATGCTCGACCAGCTCGAAGAACAGCGACGTGAACAGGACGAGATAGGGACGACCCTCAATGGCAACGGTCCCGCGTATGCGGACAAAGCCTCCCGGCATGGACTGAGGACCTGCGATCTCAAGCGGCCCGATATCCTCCGGCGCAAACTTGCCATCGAGGTCGACGCCAAGAACCAGCAGCTGGTTCGAATCTTTGGGGAATCGCCGATCGAGTTCGAGCCCCTCTACCGGAATCTCGTGGAGTGGGGCGAGATTATCGCCCCGATGATCAGGTCCACCGAGGTCATCGTGCAGGACTGCCTCGGCAAAGACGAACGCGTCATCGTCGAGTGCGCCCAGGGGGCAATGCTGGACATCGACTATGGAACCTACCCGTACGTCACCTCGTCCTCGCCAACCGCCGCCGGGGCATGTCAGGGAGCGGGCGTGGCGCCCTCCCAGGTCGACGATGTCGTCGGGGTCTACAAGGCGTACAGCACCAGGGTCGGTGGCGGTCCGATGCCCGCCGAACTGACCGACGACGTGGGAGAGCTGATCCGGCAGCGCGGCAAGGAGTGGGGTGTCAACACGGGCCGGCCGCGACGCACCGGGTGGTTCGACGCCGTGGCTGGGCGCCAATCGAGCAGGCTCAATGGCGTCGGCTCGATCGCCCTCAGCCTCGTCGACGTGCTTGACGTGTTCGAGGAGATCCGCATCTGCACCGGATATATACTCGGAGGGCAGACGCTTACGCATATCCCCGCCCTGCTTGAAGACCTTGATGACGCCGAGCCTGAGTGGATTGACATGCCCGGCTGGCAGACGGATACGACGGCGATCCGTGCATCCGGCGAGCTGCCACCCGCCCTGCGCGATTACATCGAGCAGATCGGAACATTGCTCGGCGCGCCCGTCCGATATATCGGTGTCGGCCCTGCCCGGGAACAGCTGATCCGCTTGGCGTCGCCCAAGGAGGCATGAGTGGCCGGTACGGGCCGGCCATCGTCACAGCGGAGGGGCGTACTCACGTCCCGCTTCCCGGTCCATGAGTGACTCGATCGCTGCCACCGGCGACTTGCCCCTGAACAGCACCTCGTACGTCTGGTCGATGATTGGAAGCTCGATGCCCATCCTTCTGCCGAGCTGGTGCGCGGCACGGGTCGTCGGCACACCCTCCGCAACTTCTCCCATCGCATCCAGAACTTCGGGAAGAGACTTGCCGCCAGCCAGTGCCTGACCAACCCTGTGATTCCGCGACAGGGGACTCGAGCAGGTCGCGATCACGTCTCCGATACCCGTCAACCCGGCAAACGTGAGGGCGTCCGCTCCACAGGCAATGCCCAGCCTGGCGATTTCGGACATTCCCCGCGTCAAAAATGCCGCCTTGGCGTTGTCTCCCGCACGCATGCCGTCACAGATGCCGGCGCCAATCGCGATGATGTTCTTCAGCGCTCCACCCATTTCGGCACCGACGATGTCGTTCGAAACGTACACTCGGAAGGTCGATGAGCTGAGCGCTGCTTGCACGGCGAGGGCGATTGCGGTGTCCTTCGAGGCGATCACCGTCGTCGCCGGTTGCCCCCGGGCGATCTCGGACGCCAGGTTGGGTCCGGACAGTGCGCACAACGCGCCTCCGCTCACCTGCTGCACGATCTCCGCGATCACTTCGGTTGGCCGGTGCAGCGTGTCGAGCTCCAGCCCCTTGACTGCACTGATCATTGGCGTGCCACTGAGGTTTAAAGCATAGGGCGTGAGCGCTGCGCGGAGCGACTGGGCCGGCACTGCTACGATCACGACGTCGGCGGACCGAACCGCCGCCGGGACATCGACCGTTACGTCGATGTCCTCCGGTATCCTGACGCCGGGCAACGATGCCGGATGTGCCCGACGGGCGATCAGGTGGCTGGCCAACTCCGACCGGTGGGTGACCAGCGTCACTGCTCGCCCGGCCCGGTGCGCAACAAGCGCCAGCGTGGTGCCCCAGGCGCCCGCTCCAATGATCGCTACCCGTTCGACAGGACCACCTGGGTCGATCGACTGCCGCGCTCGCCGCGTTGACACCATTCCGCTCCGATCCGTAGACTCCAGTGAGTTCGAGCCTGTCGCACTCGTGCCGGAGCGCGTGGTCCGCCCACTCACCGATCTGCCGTCCCCGTCCGCTGGATAATGCCATGACCCACAACCTGCCGCTCGACTCCGTTGCGATCCGCAAGATCATTCCGCATCGCTATCCATTCCTGCTGGTCGACACGATTATCGAGCTTGACCCGGGAGAGCGAGCGGTCGGCATCAAGAATGTCACGGCCAACGAACCATTTTTTCAGGGACACTTCCCGGACTATCCCGTCATGCCGGGGGTCCTGATCGTCGAAGCGATCGCCCAGGTCGGTGCCGTAGCGATGCTCAGCCAACCGTCGCTCGAGGGGCAGCTGGCGCTGTTCGCCGGCATAGAAAAGGTCCGCTTCAAGCGTCAGGTGAAACCAGGCGACACGCTCAGGATCGAGGTGGCGCTCGGTCAGATCCGACGGAGCATCGGGTCCGGGAGTGGAACGGCGACTGTCGATGGCGAAGTCGCCTGCAAGGGAGACTTCATGTTCGCTCTCGTGTCCGATCCGGCGATCCGCTGACTGCCACGTTGAGGGCGCCCGGGCACCCGGTGATTGGTGTCGATGGAAGCCGCCTGGGCACCCCCAAGCGGACAGGCACCGAGAACTACTCCAGCGAAATCACGAGGCACCTGCTCCGCCTGGATCTCCCCGTGCGATGGCGGCTCTATCTCAATGCAGGCGCTGGCTCGGATATGAATCGGAATTGGTCGCTCCGGGCCGAGACCCGGCCGATTCCCGCTCCCCGGTTGTGGACGCACGCTCGCCTGTCGGCGGAGATGGTCCACCGGCCGCCCGATGTCCTGTTCGTTCCCTCCCACGTCGTGCCGCTGCTTCATCCGGAATCCGTCGTCACCATCCACGATCTCGGCTATCTCCGGTACCCGGAAACGCATCCTCCCGCCCAGCGAAGGATGCTCGACCTTACGACCCGCTGGAGCGCGCGGGTGTCCCGGCACATCATCGTGCCGTCGCACGCGACGAAAGACGACCTGGTCCAGGCTTATGATCTGGACGAGCGCAAGATCACCGTGATCCATCACGGCGTCTCCGATCGCTTCAGAAGCGTTCCCGCTTCAGCTGTCCAGGAGCTTCGCACCAGGCTGGCCCTCCCGGCCCGATACGTCCTTACGGTCGGCACTCTCCAGCCACGGAAGAACGTGGAAACGCTCGCCCGTGCTGTCGCCATGGTGAACAGCCAAGGCACGGATTGCACGCTGGTCGCCGCGGGAAAGCGGGGGTGGCTCGCGGACGAGGTCCTGGAACGGCTCACGGCGCTCGCCCTTGGGGACCGGCTCCGCCTCCTGGACTACATCGATGACGGCGACTTGCCGGCCCTGTATGCTGGCGCGTCGTGTTATGTGCAGCCTTCCCTGCATGAAGGGGTTGGGCTGCCAGTGGTGGAGGCGATGTCCTCCGCCGTCCCTGTCCTGGTCTCCAATGCCTCCAGCTTGCCGGAGATCGCCGGAAGTGGCGCGGACGTGTTCGGTCCCGGCGATGCCGATGCCCTCGGCAACGCGCTGCAAGCCGTACTTTCCTCGCCTGAGCGCGCCAAGGAGATGGCGGAGCGAGCGCGCCGGAGAAGCAGCCACTTCTCCTGGCAACGCGCCGCCGAAGACACGGCAACCGTCCTCCTCGACCAGCTCGGTTAAAGCGTCAGTGGTTGCTAGGATGCCCATCCGGGACTCCCTCCGAAGGTGTTGAGACATTGGCAAGCGACATGCGTTTATCGCCCCGGTTGTGGCGCTCCCCGCATGGTGGCGGCAAGTCGTGACAGCTCCTGTACACTGGACGTTGACGCGGTTGCGGGAGTCTGTGAACTGGCCGGCACTGGAAAAGAGCGTGTG
>DASYVY010000081.1:0-5367 GCA_035936535.1 Thermomicrobiales bacterium
GATGTCCTCAGCTACATCGAGCGACGACAGCGGGAACTGACCGCACCGGAAACGGGAACGCCCTCCACCCCCTGATGCCAACCGTAACCGGCCGGGACACGGCTTGACCGCGACCTCACGGGCGAACACGGAGGTTCGCCCGTACAGATTCCCTCGCTCGCCCCTTCGCGGGGGCGGCCAGGCCGCTGCAACGTCTGGCCGCCCGGTCGTGCCCTCCACACCCTTTCCCGGACGTTCGGCGCTCACGGCATCCGGTAGCCGCATGGCGGCAAGTGGCCGGCACACGTGCTGGGACCGACCAGACAGCGAATGAGGTCTGTTCAGGTCAACCCCATTCTCCCCACGAACCGGCCTCAGGAGTCGACGAGTGCGCCGGACCGGACGGGCCAGGTCGAAGCCAGGGAGCGGCGGCTGCCGGATCGGCCCAGGTGCTGGACCAGGCGCTCGGCTTCGTCCCGGTCCACGTGGGCGAGGCCGGCCTGTCCCCGAAGCCCACCGGCGGCGACCGAGAGCTCGAAGGTGACGAGGGATGCCCGGCGCTGGAATGGATTGGTCGTCAGCTTCCGGTACTGGACCCGCTGCGTGCGGGTCAGCAAGGTCGTTCTGCCGATTGATCGCCATCGCAGCAGGAAGCGGCCATTGTCGACAAGCCAACCGGCATCCCTGAATCGCCAGGTGCCGAACCAGCCAAAAACCGGCGTCAGCAGTGCCGGAAGCACCAGCCACCAGAGGGGGATATCGAGAAACCGCCAGGTGACCAGCGCGGCAATGACAATCATGATCGCCCAGCCGATCGAGGTGCCGACGATATAGCGCACGCGGGAGCGGGCGGGCAGGCGCACCAGGTCGGGATCCTCGATCTCCATCACGAAGTCCGGACACGCGCGATCCAAAAGGTCCCGCACCTCACACTTCGGGAGCAAAGGGAAGAGCACCCCGCTCGACGAGGCATCGTTCCCGAATCCCGCCGTCTCGAACCCGACGTCAGCGTAGCCGAACGGCTGCCGCAGCAACCCTTCCCGGATCTGGATTGCCTGGATGCGCCGGATCGGAATCGTCGTGCGGCGCCGGTCGAGCAAGCCGTACTGCAGGAACAACTGATCCCCTTCGCGCCGGAGCTCGAAGTTGCCGAAGGTTAGCGCGGTCGTCGCGATTGCCAGGAGCCAGGCGATGAGCCCGAGCAGCGTGACCACCCCGACAAGAAGCCGGACATTGCTGGCTACCTCGGCAAAGTTTTCCCAGGGTACGCGCGCCCAGACGCTCCGGGGAATGAGCTCGTCGCCAAACTGGGCGATCGCACCGACGATCGCGGCGGCAGGGCCGAACCGTCCGGATGTCGCCCCCGCGACCAGCAGTTCGCGGATGGTGATTCGCCGCAAGAGCTCCCCGCCCATGATGTCCGCCTGGGTCGTCCGGGCGGAAATCATGGACAAGCCTGCCTCGACCCCGGTTACCTCGGCAGCGGCTTCGGGCGGCACGTCGCCCGGTGCCCCGGCCCGGGCACGCTGGCGTGCCGTCAGCAGGTGCTGCCGCAGCTCCGTGGCGTCGTCCCGCTTCAGCGCTGGGATCTCGATATCCGTACCGGCCTGGCCGCCGGCGGCGGTTTCGATCCGGACCTTGACGGTCTGGAACAGTCGCTCAAGCGGCGCCTCATCCAGATCGACCGTCTGGATCCGCTCGAAGGGGACCACCCGCTCCTGTTTGGCGATGATTCCCGAGCGGGACATGATCTCGCGATCGGTGATCCGGAACCGCTGGAACCACCAGTTCGCAAAGCTGGTGATCGCGGAAAACACGGCGAACACCACCGCCAGGCCGTACCAGACCAGGTCCCGCTCGCTGCCGGAGAATCCCCGGGAGAACACGAGCACGGCCAGCGGAAGGATGAGTCCACGCAATTGCCGGATCAGTCCAAGAACGATGAAGGACCAATGCGCCTGTCGCCAGGGGAACTCATCGGGAGCAGCAGGTGGTGCCTCTGGCCGTCCCTCGGCAGCAGGTGGCATGGGTTGGGCCGGGGTCGATTCATCGGTCATGCGCGGGACCCGATACGCGGGTCCAGAATCGTGCGTCGTCCGCAACGAATCCTGTCCCTGCCGGCATGCCGAGCGGCAGCGCTGGGCCGCATTCGCTGGATTGCTGCGCAATGGCCCAGTGCACCGGTTCGCGAAGCGAATGTCGTCCCCACCACTGGACATCGCGTCAATCGATATGGTCCGACTGCGTCGGATGCGCTTCGCGCGCGACGCAGCCGCTCAGCATGACGAAGGGGAAATTGCGTGGCGATGCCTACAATCCACTGGCTCGCGGTGCCGGAATCACCGTGGCGGAACGCTCCGGAACGGCGAAGCGGCGATGGCGCAGCAATCAGGCAGGCCGAAATGTGGAGTCGTGGCGAGGGAGAGCGTCGCAATCCCGCCGATGCCTGGTGAGCCGGTCTCCGAGCGGAGAGTCTAGAGATCATCGTGGACCTTGGCGAGATCGGCTATCCGGTTGCGGACGTCGGCGGCGTGTTCGCGGGACAGTGCCGGGATCTCCATCGATCCCGCCGCAGTGAAGAAGACGACGCTGGCAAGCCCGAATCGTTGCTGGAGCGGGCCACGCCGGGTGTCGACGTGCTGGATCCGCGCCATCGGCACGAGCTGGCGAGTCTTGACGAGGATGCCGTGCTGGAGATCGACTTCATCCTCGCGAATCTCATAGCGCCACTGGCGATAGCGGAGCGAGGGACCGACAAAGGCCCAGATCGCCGAGAGCGAGAAGATCGCCCCAGCCACGACCGATGGCCAGAGCCAGTCACGATCGAGCACGCGAACCAGCACGAACGCGATCGCAGCGGCGATCGCCGTCCAGACAACCGTCTGGATGATCTCGGAGATGAACCAAACGCGCTTGGCGCGCGGGTCCAGACGGTCGCGTGGTTCCCGCAACCGGCCCGGCTCCCCGTTCGGCGTGATTGGCGGCGATGAGCTCGGAGGCCACCCGGCACCGGCGAGGGGCTGTGCCATCGCTGGATGTGGCCAGGTCTCCTCACCCGCGTTACGTTGCTCCCGTGATGACTCCGTCATGCCCTGTCCTGTGCCGTGACCGGTGCTCCCGGCTCCCGGTTCCTGGCTCTTGCCCTCGTGACGCACGCAGACACCCCGGAGCAGATGCGGGTACACCGTGACCATGTCCGCCCGTACACTAGAGTGTGTCTCCCCAGATGGCGACACACGCGCTCATGATCGAATCAATGATAGCGACTCATCTGCTGACGGCGGACGAAGCGCTGGAGCCGACAAGGAAACGGTACATGATGGATGACCCGGAGTCGCTGCCTGACGAGCACGACATCCCGAGCGATCAACCGGTTGGGGACGAACTCGAGGCGGCGGAAGAGCGAACCGAGACGGGCCCCGCGCCGAAGCGGGTCCTCGTGATCCAGGCGCACCCTGACGACATCGAATTCACCAGCGCCGGAACGATCGCCCGTTGGGCGCGGGAAGGCGCCGAGATCCACTACTGCTCGATCACGAGCGGGGACAAGGGCAGCGCCGATCCGGCGGTAACGGGTGTCGAGCTGGCCGCCATGCGGGAGCGGGAACAGCGTTCCGCCTGCGAGGTTCTTGGCGTGGCCTCGGTGATCTTCATGGGCTACCTCGATGCCACGCTGGTGGCGGATCTCAACCTTCGCCGGGAGCTGACGCGGATCATCCGCCGCATCAGGCCCGATGTGCTTGTGGCCCAGGACCCGACGATGCGGTATACGGGCCAGGGGTACATCAATCATCCCGACCACGTCGCCGCCGGAGAGGCCTCGCTCGCGGCGGTCTTCCCATCCGCCCGGGACCGGATGACCTTCCCGGAACTGATCCATGAAGGGCTGGAGCCGCACAAGGTCACTGAGATCTACCTGTTCGGAGGATTGACGCCGGATATCTGGGTGGATATCACGGAGACGATCGTCACCAAGATCGCCGCCCTCAAGGCCCACGAAAGCCAGGTCCGCGACTGGGATCCCTCCGACATGATCAGGACCTGGGCCCGGGAAACGGCGGAGCGGCATCCTGACAAGCCGGACGGCTTCGGCGAATTCGCCGAGAGCTTCAAGTACTTCAAGCTCGATTAGCGGCGGGACAAGGACAAGGAGGAGCCATGATGCAGCGCACGATCGGCATGTATATCGCCAACCGGATCAAAAACGAGATCTTCGCCAAACCGGAGGAAGCGACCGCGGACGACGAGGATCAGGTGCCGTACGAGGATCCGCTTGATGGGGAGCAGATCCATGACGATGAGGGGCATTCGCTCGGCACAGCCTACCGGTTGCACGATGTCGCCGTCTATGTCGTGGCGGGGAACCGGGCCAATCCCGATACGGAACTGGAACGGGCGATCAACGACCCCGACAGCGAGTTGATCATCCACCGCGAGGGAAGACGCATCACGGCTCTCGTCTACATCCCGGAGCAGATCGAGCAGGCGCCAACAACCCGAACCCGCGGCTTCCGCGCCGACGACGTCTAACCCGGAGATAATCCGCGGCCGTTCAGGCATCGCTATGGCTCGTTCAAGGGACCTTCGTCTGTCGCGTCGGCTCCTGTTTCTGGCGCCGCGCCGCCACATCGGGCCCTGCAATCAGGATGCGCGGTGGATGCCCGGGCCGTCGGCGATGCGACTGGCGGGGATAATCCCTCCCTCGGCATCGCTGCCCTGGAGATGACAACACGAGGCGGGTGACCCTGCATGGCGGTTTAGCCGCCGTGGTATGCTGCGGCTGGTTGTAGCGGGATGTGGGTATCCCTATCCAAGGACATTGACGTGGGTAACACCAACAGGGCACGCACCATATCCGGTTCTCCACCCTGACCAGGGTCGGTGCGGCCGCCTGGGCAGACACAGAGATCTGCCCCTACACCGGGATTGCCGCGAACACATCGTCCGAGTCTGCCTGACTTACTGATATCTTCTGGTCATCGTCGTGGGGTTCCCTCACGGCGTTGTTGTGTGCCATGTCCCGTCCCCCGTCATGCATGCTCCGTGAGGCCCACGCTCGCGCGAGGCATGCATGTTTTCGTTCCCCTTTCCGAACCGGCGCTCATTCAGAACTGTCCGGTCGATGCCGACCCTCCGGCTGGTCGCCCTGATCTCGTTTTTCGGTCAGCTCTATTTCTTCGTCCCGGTCATGACGCCGTACCTGCTGGAACGCAACCTGACGATCGCCGAGATCGCCGGATTGCAGACCACGCTGGTGGTCGCGATGCTGGTGATGGAGGTGCCGACCGGCGTGATCGCCGATCGCTTCGGGCACGTCTGGAGCTACCGGATCTCGCTGCTCGTGCTGGCGAGTGGCGAGTTCCTCTTTCTCTTGGCACGGGAGTACCC
>DASYVY010000082.1:0-2020 GCA_035936535.1 Thermomicrobiales bacterium
ACGGATTGGAGGATGTCGTTCTCGAGCAGGACCCCAACGAGGCCGGGCTCCCGGTGGATGTCAAGCCGGAGTCGTTCGGCCTGTATGCGGCGGCATTTCTCGATGATGATGGCCCGGCGGTTGCAGTGGGCTCCGCGGACGGGCTCTACGCCGCCGCGCGCCCGTCTGGACGGTGGTCGCATGTTGACGGCACTGCGCAAAGGATCCGCCAGCTGTCGGTGATTCCCGGCAGTGATCGCCTGCTGTACGCGACTGAGGACCAGGTGTTCGAGATACCTGTGCCGGCGGGCCTGGCGTCGAATCCCGACGCACCGAACGGGATCATAAGCAGGACCTCTGCCTCGCTCATCTCATGAGCACGGCGAATACGGGACGGCTGGCGGTTCTCCTCCTCGTGCTGGCAGGGTGAAGCGCGACATCGGATCATGATCCCTGGGCTTCGCATCGATGTCTTCATGGAAGCGCTCACCTTCGCTTGCGGGAGGCCCCGCCACACACAACGACCATCCGGAGACCATGCGAGTATGCGGCGACCGGCATTGACGTTGCACGGGAGCCGTCGACACCCAAATGGGCGGAGATTCATACGTGCAGAAGCTTGAAATCAGGTCCGGCGATCCTCTGACGACATCGTGTGATGCGATCATGATCGGGATCCCCTCGGCATCGGATAGACGCCCAACGCTGCTGGCCTCGCTCGACGATGCGATGAGCGGTGAGTTGGGTACCCTCGTGCAAGAGGCCGGCTTCACGGGTCAGACCGGGCAGAACTTCCTCGTCCCGACGCTTGGCACAGTCGCTCCGCGCCGGGTCGTCCTCGTCGGCACGGGCCTGGCCGATAGCGACGCCGATGCGCGGAGACGTGGATGGTCCGATGCCGCTCGGGTCGCGGAACGAGCGGGCGCGCGGGATATCGGTCTCGCCACGTTGGAGCTCGACGAGCGTGGCGTCAGGGAGGCGCTGGAGGGCATCGTGCTGGGATCCTACCGGTTCACGAAGTACTTCGGCACCCTCCGCGAAGGCGAGGCGGCGCGGGAGCCCGCAACGTACTTGGTCGTGGGCGACGATCTCGCGGTACTCGAACGCATAACTGCTGAGGTAGCCACGATTGCACGGGGTGTGTTCCTGGCGCGAGACCTCGTTTCAGCTCCGGCGAGCGATCTCAACCCCGAGACAATGGCGGCCCAGGCGGCCGCGATCGCCGAGGAACAAGGGCTGGAGATCACCGTTCTTGGGGTCAAGGATCTGGAGCGACTGGGCGCCGGGGCAATCCTCGCGGTGGGAAAGGGCAGCGTTGTCCCACCGTCCCTGATCCATCTGGTGTACCGGCCGGACGGCGAGGTGACGGGTCCTCCGGTGGGACTCGTCGGTAAGTGCATTACCTTCGATACCGGCGGGTATTCGATCAAGATCGGTGAAGGCATGCTGCAAATGAAAACCGACATGGCGGGTGGTGCGGCCGTGCTCGGCGCCATGTCTGCCCTGCGGGACCTCGGGATTCGTCGGGAGGTCCACGGCGTGATCTGCGCCGCCGAGAACATGATCTCCGGAGCGGCGTTTCGCCCCGGAGATGTCCTTACGGCGATGAACGGCGTCACGATCGAGATCCTCTCGACGGATGCCGAGGGCCGGCTCGTTCTTGCCGATGGCCTTGTCTACACCGCGCGTCAGGGGGTTTCCGAGCTGATCGACCTGGCGACGCTGACCGGGGCGGCGGCGGTCGCGCTCGGTGACACCACCGCCTTGTTCGCCAATGACGACCGGGTCGCTGGCTCCCTGATCGAGGCATCTGCCCTGGTGGGGGAACGAACCTGGCGGATGCCGCTCGTGCAGGACTACAAGACACGGTTGAAGGGCGATATCGCCGACCTCAAGAACACCGGAGGGCGTCCGGGCGGGGCGATCATCGCAGCCCTGTTCCTCGAGCACTTCAGCGAAGGCCTGCCCTGGGCGCACCTTGACATCGCCGGGTCCGCCCGTGCCGACAAGAGCGGCGGATACATCCCGAAGGGCGCAACCG
>DASYVY010000083.1:0-2641 GCA_035936535.1 Thermomicrobiales bacterium
GAATGGTGCTCCTTCCAGCAAGGAAGTGCTTTCGACCCATGCACGGAGGCGGCTGAATGTGTCCGCCATATTCGCCTCCTTCCACTCTTAAGAGACTCCTATATCAGCGGGACTATTGGATCTATCCGAAACGGCGCAATGGCCCAGGCATCAACATGGCTGTTTGTCCGGGTCATTCACGACGTCGAGCACTTCTCCATCGGCGTGAGGACGAAGACCGGGATCTGGCGGGTCGTCTTTTCCTGATAGTCCGCGTATTCGGGATAGGCGGTGACGGCGCGTTCCCACCAGAGGGCCTTCTCGTCGCCGGTCACCTCCCGCGCCAGGTAGTCCCGTTTGTCCGGGCCGTCCTGCAGCTCGACGTGGGGATTCTTGACGAGGTTGTAGTACCAGACCGGGTGCTTCGGAGCGCCGCCGAGCGACGCCACGGCCGCGTACTCGCCGTCGTGCTCGACCCGCATCAGCGGCGTCTTGCGCAGCTTGCCGCTCTGCGCGCCGATGGAGGTGAGCAGGATGATCGGCATGCCGCGCAGCGTGTTGCCCCTGGCGCCTCCCGAGCCTTCGAACAGCTCGGCCTGCTCGCGCGCCCAATCGGACGTGCTTGGCTCGTATTCTCCCATGAGTGGCATTGTCAGAAATCCCTCGTTGCGAGTGCGAAACGTTCCGGCGATTGTGACGCGAGATTGGCTTGGGACGCAAATCATCGGCAGGTTCCCGGCGCGACTCCAACCACAACTTCAACCACAACCGCAACGACTTGACGATCGTGGGACAATCAGGACACAACTGAATCCGGCGTTGACGAGGACCGGTAGGATCGAGAGCCCCGGGGTACAGCGAGCCGCGTTGCTGAGAAGCGGCCTCCGTCCCGATCCGAGATGACCTCCGAGCCGCGCACCGAACGGCCCCGCCCCATGGCGAACGACCGCTAGGATGCGCCGGTGACCCCCGTTATCGGGCACGGCTGACCGGTCGTCCACGACCAGTCAGTCAGAGAGGCACCGGCCGCGAGGCCGGCGCGAACCAGGGTGGTACCACGAGACCGATGCGTCCCTCGTCCCTCGGACGAACATGGACGCGTTTTCCGTTAACGTAACGGAGCCACGGAGGTACCCCATGACCGATTCTCCTTCTCCCGGCCGATACTACATCACCACGTCGATCCCCTACGTCAACGGCACACCGCACATCGGGTTCGCGCTGGAGGCGATCCAGTGCGATACCCTCGCCCGCTATCACCGCCAGCTCGGCGACGACACCCGCTATCACACCGGCGCCGACGAGAACGCACTGACCAACCTGCAGGCGGCCGACCGTGAAGGCGTCCCGATCCAGGACTTGGTCGACCGCAACGCCGAGCGCTTCCGCGCGATCCGCGAGCCCCTGGCGCTGACGACGGACGCGTTCTTCCGCACGAGCACCGACCCCCTGCACTTTCCCGGTGCCCAAAAGCTCTGGCGAGCCTGCGCCGCTGCTGGCGACATTTACAAGAAGCACTATCAGGGTCAGTACTGCGTGCGCTGCGAGCGGTTTTACCGGCCGGAAGAGCTGGTCGACGGCAGGTGCCCGATCCATGACATCGTCCCGGAAACGGTGGACGAGGAGAACTACTTCTTCCGTCTCTCGAAATACCAGGAGACGCTCCGCGATCTCATCACCTCGAACACACTGCTCGTCCAGCCGGAGCACCGGCGTGAGGAGATGCTCGCCTTCATCGACCGCGGGCTGGAGGATTTCAGCATCTCCCGCCAGTCGGAGCGCGGCCGCGGCTGGGGCGTGCCGGTGCCGGACGATCCTGGGCAGGTGATGTACGTCTGGGTCGATGCCCTGAGCAACTACATCACGGCCCTGGGCTACGCCAATGATGACGCGCCCTTCCACCGCTACTGGCTGGACAATCCCAACCGCGTCCACGTCGTCGGCAAGGACATCATCCGCTTCCATATCATCTACTGGCCGGCGCTGCTGCTCTCGGCCAAGCTGCCAATCCCGTCGGTCGTCAATGTCCACGAGTTCCTGACGGTCGATGGTGGCAAAATCAGCAAGAGCGCGGGTAACACGGTCGATCCGGTAGAGCTCGTCGAGCTCTACGGCAACGATGCGTTGCGCTACTGGCTCCTGCGGGAGATGCCGCGAACGGGGGACGGCAACTTCTCGCACGAGCGGTTGATCGCCCGCTCCAACGAGGACCTGGGCAACGATCTGGGGAACCTGGTCAATCGCGCCGTTAGCATGCTCCATCGGTACCGGAAGGGCGTGGTGCCAACCGTTTCCGACGATGTCGAACGCAATCGCACCCTGATCGAGATCGGCGACGGTCTCGCCAAAGGGATCGATTCCGCCCTCGACCGGTTCGATTTCCGCCAGGCTCTGGCCGCGATCTGGGAACTGGTCACCGCCGCCAACCGGTATGTCGACGACACGAAGCCGTGGGAACTGGCGAAGGCGGCGAGGAACGGCGATGCGGGAGCGGGCGCTCAACTGGACACCGTGCTGGCGGACCTGATCGAGACGATCCGCCTGCTGGCCGTCCATCTCTCGCCATTCATCCCACTCGGCGCGGCGAAGATCGCGGCGCAGGTCGACTTCAGCCTTGAACCGGGTGGCCAGGATCCAGCGCAGGCGCGGGGCTGGACTGAGG
>DASYVY010000084.1:0-10625 GCA_035936535.1 Thermomicrobiales bacterium
GGCCGATGCTCGATAGTGCGGTGTCCTTTCCAATGCCGCCCATGTCATCACTCGCCCATAAGCGGCATTGGGCGATGTCGTTGTGATCCGATCATCCCTTTTCCGGGCCGCTCCCGCGCGGCCATGAGCGAGCCGGAGCCGCCAGCATGCACCCGCCCGACCCCATTGACCCGACCAGCCTGACCGTCTTGGCGTACCGCACCCCCGTCGATCTCGGCTTCGACCCTGAACGTGTCGAGCGGGCCTGGATCTCGCTTGTCCGGGCCGCCGATGCTCACCAGTACGGCGGCGCCGTCGCCTTGATCATGCGCCGGAGACAGGTCGTGCTGCACCGCGCGACCGGCTGGGCGGTCCGCGAGCCGGAGGATCAGCGCTCGCCCATGGGCGCCGACGCGATCTTCGACCTGGCCTCGCTCACCAAGGTCGTGGCGACCACGCCCGCGATCCTCCACCTGGTGGCGGCCGGAAAGATCGCCCTCGATGGACCTGTCGGGGAGATCCTGCCGGAGTTCGGGACCGAGGGGGCCAAGGCGGACGTCACGATCCGGCGCCTGCTGACCCATTCCGCCGGACTCGGCGCCTGGCGTCCGGTGTTTCTCAAGGGAACCGGTCCCGATGCCTATCTCGCCGATTTTGCTGCGACGCAGCCGGAGCATCCGCCGGGCGGGCAGGTAGTCTACAGCGATCCCGGTTTCATCACGCTCGGGGAGGTGGTCCGGCGTGTGTCGGGCGACCCGGTCTCCGTCTACGCCGAACGCGAGATCTTTCGGCCGCTGGGAATGGTCGATACGATGTTCACGCCACCACGGGCACTCCGCTCCCGGATCGTCGCGACGGAGACCGGCAATGGCTTCGAAGCGGGCAAGGAGCCGGAAAGGGCGCCGGTCAATGGTGGCTGGCGCGACTATCCCCTTCGCGGCGAGGTGCACGATGGCAACGCCTGGTATGGCTTCGCTGGTGTCGCCGGGCACGCCGGGTTGTTCGGAACCGCGCTCGATCTCGCCCGTTACGGATTGTTCTGGGTCAACGGCGGTGCGCTCGGGGATACCAGGATCCTGCCGGGGGAACTGGTCACCGAGGCGCGTACAAACCAGATCGGGATTCCGGGTGAAACCGAGCGGCGCGGGCTGGGGTGGCGCCTGCTCCCACAACCAGGCGAGACCGATGAAATCCCCGATTCCGGGCGCGGACTCGGTGAGCGAGCGTTCGGGCACACCGGCTTCACGGGGACATCGCTCTGGATGGATCCGGATCGCGATCTCGTGATCGTGCTGCTGACAAACCGGGTGCATCCGACGGTGACCAACGACTACCTCGAAACCCGCGCCGCCTTCACCGCCGCCATCGCCGGTGCGCTTCGCTCCGGGTGACGCACGCTCGTAGGGCCAGACCTCATAGACAATCACCAAGCGATTGATGGACCGCTTCCGCGCATAGACTGTCGCAAAGCGACTGAGCGGACGCGGTCCTTCAAGTGCTGCGCAATTGCCTAGTGGCGGATGCGGTCCATTCGTGTCTGCCCGGTCTTCGCCTCAATCATCGCCCTGATGGTGAACTGGTCGATTGGACACCCATGGCCGGCCCAACTGTTCAGACCGGCCACTACACGATCGTCCACCTCGCCCGCCGTGATCCGTCCACCTTCCAATCCACTCCACGCTCGCTGAAAAGAGGTTACAGATGACATCGGGAGACAATGTGACCGGGTCCGAGGCACTCTGCATCGGGCTCATCTCCGGCACATCGGTCGATGGCATCGATGTCGCCGTTGTCCGCATCGACCGCCCCGGCAAGGGCGCGCGCCCGGAGCTGGTCGCCTTCGAGACGGTGCCATATCCCTTGGCCGTGCGCGCCGAGCTGCTCAGCCTCTACGATGACCAGGCGAATGCGGTCCCGCGACTGTGCGCCCTCAACGTCGTCGTCGGCGAGTGCTTTGCCGAGGCCACGCTCGGTGTCTGTGCGCGGGCCGGAATCGATCTCGACGAGGTCGCCGTGATCGGGTCCCATGGCCAGACCGTTTGGCACCAGCCGGAGCTGGATCCGGCCCTTCCGCTCTCGACCCCCTCGACCCTTCAGATCGGCGAGGCGGCGGTGATCTCCGCCCGCACCGGTGTCCCGGTGATGGCCGATTTCCGGGTCGCGGACATGGCGGTCGGCGGCCAGGGCGCACCGCTCGCGCCTTATTTCGACTGGGCCGTCCTCGGCGCGGACGACCGGGGCCGGTGCGTCCAGAACATCGGGGGGATCGGCAACGTCACCTGGCTTCCGGCCGGTGCCGGGGTTGGTGACGTGGTCGCCTTCGATACCGGACCCGGCAACATCCTGATCGATGGCCTCGTCACGCTGCTTTCCGGCGGCGAGCAGACGTTCGACCGCGACGGCGAACTTGGAGCGCAGGGCACGGTCGATAGGGCGCTGCTAGCGGCCATGCTCGATGATCCATACCTCCACATGGCTCCTCCCAAGACCACCGGACGCGAGTATTACGGACTTGCGCAATGCCGGGATCTGCTTCGAGATGCCACGGTTGCGGAGGGAGCACTCGCTGACCCGGACCCGACGATTCGCCAGCGTGCATGGGACCTGATCGCGACGGCAACGCAGGCAACCGCACGATCGATTGCCGACGCGTACCGGCGCTGGCTGCCCGCGATGCCAGACGAGGTGCTGGTCAACGGTGGGGGCAGCCGCAACCCGACGCTGATGCGGATGCTGGCCGATCTGCTCGCGCCGATCCCGGTGATGGCGACGGATGCTCTCGGCTACGATGGTGACGCCAAGGAGGCGATGGCCTTCGCACTGATGGCGCACGACGCCCTCGCCGGGTTGCCGACCAACATCCCCGGTGCCACCGGCGCCTCCCGCGCCGTCACCCTCGGCAAGTTCACTCGCCTCTGATCGCTTAGCCCCCGTGGTCCGGTGGCCAGGTGTCGGTGACCTGCCGCAGGATCGCGAACTCGCCGATGTGATAGGCGTTGTGCTCCGCGACCAGCAGCGCCTCCCGCAGCAGCGTGTGACCGGACCGTGACCCGGCGTTCAGCACTGGCGCATCGAGATCGCTGGACGGGTCGGCAACGATCGCCCGCAGCGCGGCCAGGTCCTCCCGGATCTGGCGCACGGTCTCGTTCCAGGCCGCCTCATCGGCCTCCTCGTCCGGGGCCGGCCAGTAGTCATCCGGCCAGTGGATCTCGCGATACTCCGGATCACGGACATAGTCGAGGATATCCCGGGCGGTGCGCCGGATGTGCTCCAGAATGTGCCAGAACGAGTAGGGGACGTTCGGCGGCCGGGTGTTGTAGTTGGCGGCCGGAAAATCCCGGATCGCCGCCTCGAACGGCATGAAGGCGATCCCGCCATCGAGGACTTCGAGCGCTCGGGAACGGGTGGCGTCGGTAGTTGGTTGCATCACGACTCCTGCTCGCAAACCATCACGATCGGGAAGGCAGTTCCCGAACCGGCGATGCCGCAAAGTACGGTCCCAGGCTCTGCATAGGCCCGGCTCTCCTTGGAGCGTAGCAGGGAATCCGGCCAGGTGCTGACGCTGTGCGATGGTATGCGTGAAGCAGAGGCGATGACGGGAGCCATCAACACGGTCAGGGATGCCGCGCGGCAGTGGGGATGATCCGCTCATTTCTGCGTGCCGCGGGCATATTCGGCCGCGGATGTCGATGAACGTCGGCTTCTCTGCGTGAGCGGTCATGTTGCGGATGTCGGGCGAAGGGCGCCCGTTCACGCCCTTCGCTCTTTGATCCTCCGGTGTGTCCCGCCCCGGCGGAACCGCCAAAGTCAATCCAACTGTCGTCGGTACCCCAGGCCCGTCATTGGCTGGGCAGCATCCACATTATCGACATCGACGCCCTCACGGGCGTGCGAGGCACGCGACCGACCTTCGATCATGGTCACGACACTGGTCCGGGAAAGCCGCTCTATTCCGTGCATTACAAGGATTAGCGACGTGCTGCGGTTGGCGCTCCATACAGGGACGTCATCGATGTCCACCAGGCGCTTGGTCCCTCCGATAACCCGGCCATCAACGCTTGGAGCCACGACGGGTGATCGGTGGTGAGCAGGTCAGGTTGCCATGCGCAGGCGATCGCGAGGTCTTCTTCCGTGTTGCAGGACCAGGCCGCTGTGCGCATGCCCGCGTTGCGGGATACGGTCATCATCTCGGCAGACGACGTCGCGAGGCGGACATCAATCTGATCGCATCCAAGCCGCTGCGCCGCTTCGAAGAAGGCAGGTGAATCCCCGTTGCCGATCAACCCGCGCGACTGCCCCGGCGCCAGACGCTGGACAGTCTCAAGAACCGTTGGATCGAACGACGTAATTGTTACCTGCTTCTCCAGCCCACGTGATCGAATAATATCCAGCACGCGTTCGACCACCAAGTCGAGGCCGTCCGGCCGGTCTGCCTTAATCTCGATCAAGAGCCGTGGCAGGTGGTCGACAACATCGAGTACCTCCCGCAACGTCGGGATGCCACACTGCTCCGGCCATTCGGGATGATCGGCTCGGGCATCCATGTTGGCGAGTTCCTCCGAGGTGAAGCTGCTTACTTCCCCGGACCAATTCGTCGTCCGATCGACCGTAGGGTCATGGATGACGACGAGCTCACCGTCACGCGCCCGCCGCACGTCGAACTCAATCGCCTGAATACCGAGCTTGACTGCATGTGCGAATCCTGAAATCGTGTTCTCGGGGGCCTCATTTCGCGCGCCCCGATGACCGATGATCTGCACGACTACCTTCCTGTGTACGTATCCGATAGGTCATTAGTCCCATGCCCCGGAGTTTAAGTAACCTCTTCGCCCGTGCCAATAGGGCTGAACATATGTGCAGCCAACTGCTCGGGTAACACGTGGTCGATGCGGTCAAGGATCCAGGTTGGCCGGTCATCCTTGGGAATGTCGTCAAGCATTGCCCGCGTCGTTTCCCCCGTGAGTACGAGGGCCGACGCCATCCCGGCGTCATTCGCCATCCGGATGTCCGTCATCGGGCGATCGCCAGTCATCAGGCACTGCGCCGCCGTCAGCCCCAGCCGAGCAAGGGCGGCATCCAGCATGAAGGGATCGGGTTTGCCGGTGTTCTTTTCGCAGCGAATGCCGGTGGAGCCCTCGATCGCGCCGACGATCGCCGCCGCATCCGGCTCCCCGCGACCTCCCGGAAACGGGCAAAACCGGTCCGGGTTGGTTGTCACGAGGCGAGCCCGCTTGTGGACATGGATCGCGTCGAACGCGATCTGTAGTTTGCGGTAGTCGAAGGTCCGGTCATAGCTGGCGATCACTAAGTCGATTTCGGCCGGATCCTCTGAGATGCGAATGCCCGCCGTGTGAAGCGATCGCTTGAGTGGTTCCTCGCTGACGGGGAAGACGGTTGCTCCGGCGTGAAAGCGGAGCAGCCAATCAGTCATCGTCGCGATGCTGGTCAGGATCTCGGATCGATCCGCCATGATGCCAAGACACTTGAGATGATCGACATACCAGGCAATCTCGTGGGTGGGGTTGTTGGACAGGAAGAGGACCTTGCGATCGAGCCGGCGGATAGTGGTGATCAGCTTGCTTGCGCCCGGAAGCAGTTCATCACCGAGGTAGATCGTTCCATCGAGATCGAAGATGTAGCCGTCGAAGAGTGTGTCCGGTCGGGAAGCGGTGCGCAACACGAGTCCTTAAGGTGAAGTGATGGCCATCTGAAGGGTGATTCACAGAAATTCAATATCCATTCAAGCTTGCGTTAATACCATGATCGATGCATGGTTCACAATACCTATTGCACAGATGTGCACCAACGTTCCACCCTCTCCCCCGCGCGGACGTCGATGCAGACCACGCACCTGTCGATTCAAGGCAAACAGGACGCGCCATGCCGGGCTACGTACGTTCGCTTTTCCGTCGCCGGGCTTGGTTCAGTACAGATCGCGATGCGCGTTGTGGTCCCATCAGCGAGGGCTCGCTTGTGTGGGAACGAGAGGGCGCCTGAATGGTTAGTGAACTCTTGCCTGTGATCACCTCCATCGCGCGGCTCTATTACCTTGACGGACTGGGACAGAGCGAGATCGCAAAGATCTGCGGCATCTCCCGCTCCACGGTATCGCGGGCTCTAACCACAGCCCGCGAGCGAGGGATCGTCCGCATTTCGGTCGATGACTACGACCCACGGGATGCCGCCAGTGAACGTGAGCTGTCTGACCGCCTTGGCTTGAAACGCGCCATCGTCGTCCGAAGCACAGGTGAGGCGATGCCGACGGTGAGTCGCGCAGTTGGGTATTTCGCATCTGCCACTGTCGCAAAATGGCTGTCCGGCTATCGCACCGTGGGAGTGTCTGGCGGCCGGACACTGGCTGAAGTCATCCATGCCATGGACGTGCATCCGGACCGTGCTGGCGTCAAGGTGGTGCAGCTAACGGGGATGATCGAGTCAACATCCAGCCGGGTGGATGCATCAAGGCTGAGCCGGATGGTCAGCAATCGGTTCCAGGCAGCATGTTTTCCGATCAATGCGCCCGCAATCGTCAGGGATGCTGGCATGCATGCCCGTTTCCTGTCCCACACGCAGATTCAGTCCGTAAGGAACATGTTTGGATCACTGGATGTGGCACTCGTTGGTATCGGCACGCTGGCGGATTCGGCGTTCGCGGAGCGGCAGGTCATTGGCGACACCGACCTTGCCGAGCTTCGGCGAGCGGGGGCCGTCGGCGAGATTTGTGGACGGTTCTATGATGCTTCTGGAACCGAATGCCTGACCGGCCATCGGTCGCGAGTGATCGGGATTGAACTGGAAACCTTGCGGTCTGGTCCCGAGGTGATCGCCGTCACCAACGGACCCGAACGGAAGGCAGCCATTCTTGCCGCGATCACCGGCGGACTGGTGCACTCGCTCGTGATCGATCAGGCAGGAGCCAAGAGTCTCCTTGGCAAGCCCTGAGCGAGGAACCGGGGAGCGCCATCGAATCGAGTGTTCTCCCCCCTTCGTTCCCTGTCTCGTGGCGGCGGACATGCGGCTCCGGATCCGCGAGCCACTCCAAGGCAGCCTGAGCAAAGTGCCCGCGGAATCCGGGGTCGGGCGCGTTGAGGGGCTATCGGACCGAGACACGAGGATCTGCGCAATCCTGAGTGTCCCGATCTGCAAAACACGCCGCAGGGCATGTGCTGCGGCGTCAAGCCGAGCGTAAGGCGGTTCGCACGGAGCACATCGGAACCGTCCAGAGTGATAGTGCATGGGCCATCACAGTTCTCGCCCGGGGCGCTGTCCCAAGCGGCCCGTCACGTCGACACTCCCGGTCGTTACCATCCTGGTCCTCCCTGATGCCTGGAACCCGTATCCGTGGTCACTCCTGATCCTCAAGAAGGAACGCTGTTCACTCAGCTGGGATGATCTAGACGATCGTGCCGAACCCGGACACCGCCCGGAGTGCGGCAATCGCGACGTCCTCTGGTACGCTACACCGTCACGCTGAACGTAGCAGTGGAGGGGACCGGCCGTGAAGTACCAGCAGATCGTTCGGCGGATGCGGGAGCGGACGCTTGAACGCCCGCTCAACCGGCGCACCTTCCTCTTCGGCGCAACGGCGGCCACGACCGGGCTGGGCACTGCATCCACGCAGGGGCGCGGTCGGTCAACGGCCAACGCCACGCCAGCATTCGATAGTGAGCCGTTCACGCTTGGGGTCGCTTCCGGGGAGCCCTTGCCGGATGGCGTGGTGATCTGGACGCGGCTGGCGCCCATTCCGTTCGAGCCGTTCGGCGGCATGCCGCTGGAATCGGTTGAGGTTGGCTGGGTCGTCGCCGAGGACGAGCGGCTGTCGAAGGTCGTGCGGCGGGGAACGGCGATCGCCGAGCCGGACTGGGGGCACTCGGTCCATGTCGAGGTCGGCGGGCTGCAGCCGGACCGGTGGTACTGGTACCAGTTCACCGCCGGGGCGGAAGTCAGCCCGCTTGGGCGCACGAAGACCGCCCCGCCAGCCGGGACGATGACCGACCTGCGCTTCGCGTTCGCCTCCTGCCAACGCTGGGATCACGGACTCTACACCGCCTTCGCTGACATGGCGCAGCAGGATCTCGACCTGGTCGTGCACCTCGGCGATTACATCTACGAATCGACGATCCGCGGCAATGATGCTGGCCGCGAGGGACCCTTCCCGAGCATCGCCTTTCCGGAGCCACGCGACCTCGAGAGCTATCGCTTCCGCTACGGGCTCTACAAGCTCGACCCGGATCTCCAGGAGGCACACCGGCTGTTTCCGTGGCTCGTCACCTGGGACGATCATGAGGTGTACAACAACGTTCATGGTGCGCTGAATCGGCAGGAGCCTTCGGGCCTTCGGCAGCTGGAGCGCCGCGCCGCTGCCTATCAGGCGTATTACGAACATCAGCCCTTGCGCAGGGAATCGATCCCGGTAGGTCCCGACCTTCAGTTGTATCGTCGCCGTGCCTTCGGTGATCTGCTGGAATTCAACGTCCTCGATACGCGTCAGTACCGCGATCTCCAGGCCATGTTGTGTGGGGAGCAGGGCCGCCGGGACAATGAGGGGTTCTGCCCTGACGCGCTCGACCCGGCGCGGACCATGCTCGGCGAGCGACAAAAAGCGTGGCTGTTCGACGGGCTGGCGAAGACCACCACACGCTGGAGCGCGCTCGCCCAGCAGTTGCCCATGGCCCGGATCGATCTCGATCCCCTGCCAGGTTCCACCAGGTACGGAGCCGATGACCTGGACACCTGGGATGGCTATGCCGTGGAACGGGACCAGGTCGTTGCCGCGATGGCCGGGGCCGCCGCGCGCGGGTCCAACCCGGTCGTGCTCACCGGCGACACGCATTCCAACGCGGTCTGGGATCTCAAGACGAACTGGGACGATGGGACGAATCGGAGCACCGTCGCCACCGAGCTTGTTGGCACCTCTATCTCCTCAGGGGGCGATACGCCGATCGAGGACGACGGTGGGTTCACGACCGAATGCGGCAACCGGAACGGCAACCCCCACAATCTCCTGTATGACAATCACCGTGGCTATGTGATGTGCTCGGTCACCGCCGACCGCTGGCAGGCCGATTACCGCATCCTGCCGACAGTGAAGGATCCTTCCGCCTCTGCCTCGACGCTGGCCACCTTCGTGGTCGAGCATGCGCGGCCGGGTGCGCACCTCGCCAGCGGTTGCGCGAGCGCTGCTCCCGATTGACCTCCCCGGGCAGCCACGGCGCGGCGCTGCGTCCGCAACTGGCCATTGATAACGTATCGTTAATAGTGAGGCCGCTCTGGAAGGTGTCCGACGCGGCAAGGGATCGTGTGTCGCATGTCGATGCGCCGATGTCGTAGGAGTTGTCACTGTCGCGCTCGTAGGTGCAAAGGTGCACTCGTTTCACGGGGGATCGACCCGCAGAGGATGATCGGCTCGGGTTGTGGTTGCCCGGAAACGGCAGGGGTTTGCTGTACCTGACCCCGGCAAGTCAGGCTGTGGAACGTATGGACGCATGAAGGCGAGAGGCGATGGGCGAGTGGCTCGAGGAGTTCCTGGAACTTGATCTCTCGATGGGTAATTTGTCGTTCGACCACATGGTCCTCCGGCTGGCGATGGCCTCGATCCTTGGCGGGTTGATCGGGCTCGAACGTGAGCGCCTTGACCGGGCCGCCGGGTTGCGGACGCATGCCCTTGTCTCGGTCGGGTCGGCGCTGATCATGGTCGTCTCCGCCTATGGCTTTCCTGATCCGGAGGGCGCGGCGATGGCCGGACTCGACCCAAGCCGGATCGCCGCCCAGGTCGTCAGCGGAATCGGTTTTCTTGGCGCGGGTGTGATCATCTTTCGCGGAAACTCGGTGCGCGGCCTGACAACGGCGGCAACGGTCTGGTCTGTCGCCGGGGTCGGGTTGGCGGCCGGGGGCGGCTTGTATGCCGCGGCGATCGTCGGCACCGCGTTCATGCTGCTGATCCAGGCCGGGCTCAAACCGGTGGAACGAAGGTTCTTCGCGCGTCACGGTCGCCGACATCGCGTCATCCTGCACGTCGACAGCGGAAGCGATGCCCTGACCCACGTCGAACGGGCACTGGAGGGGATCCCCATCCGCTTGCAGTCGCTCGAGTTCGACCGCGGATCGGACGACTCGCATGAGATGCTCGAGCTGACGCTGCGGGCGAATTCCCGGGAGGACATCCTCCAGCTCGTCGCCCGGTTGCACCGGACGCCATCGGTGTTGCGGATCACATACGGTCGGCGATCCTCAACGCTCCGGAGCCAGGAACGCGACATGGATCCGGACGAGGACGATGAGGACAATGGCGCCTGAACTGCTCTGCAGCCTAGTCTTGTGCCCGCCAATACGTCCCGCCACACCGACGCTGTAGTGGCCGGTCTTGTGCCGGCCAAGGTGGCTGGCATAAAACCAGCCACTACACAATTGCGCTTCCGGCCGGTGCTGATGCTCTTGATTGCCGGCGATCCAGGTGTTAACAGTCACCGGGGCGCTGGCCAGAGAGGTTGAGGCGCCAGTAATCTAGCGAGAACGGAATCTCGTCCCCGGCACCCAGTTCGACCATCCGGTCGAGAAAGGAGGCTCGCGCCTGCTCGTCCGGAAGCCGTTCCAGATGCGAGCCCAGCACGACGGTGCCGAGGAACTCGCGGTAGCTTGCCGCGTCG
>DASYVY010000085.1:0-1521 GCA_035936535.1 Thermomicrobiales bacterium
CAATCGTCTTTGCACGCTCGCCTCACTCTTATGGTCAGTATAGCGGCTCTTTGAGACCGTGTCTCAACGTACGTTGAGTGGAGCCTTTCGGGCCGAAGCTGCGGGGAGATGGTGGGGATTGGGCGGCAAGAACCCTACGTATGCGGGGTGAGCGGCGCTTTGACGCTATTTCGGGGTTTCACCCCTCTGTTCCGCGTACGCGCGTGAGCCAGTGAAATGGGCTAGACAAATCGGGCCGGGTGCCGGACGATGGTCATGTCAAGGGGGGCAATCAAAGAGGCCAGCGAGGGGAGGCCCTGCCGATGCGGATCGCGAACCTGAGTCGTCTGATGCTTGTCGTCATGATGGCGACGCTGTTCGGGAGCCTGGCCGCGCCGGCGCGTGCGGCACAGCCGCGCGCGGAAACCACCGACCCGGCATCGGCGGCGGTGTTCTATTCCCGACTCGAGGCCGAGGGCCGATTCAGCGAGCTTTACCGCTATATGCACCCCGATGCGCAGGCTATCATTCCCGAGGCTGCGGTTGTCGGCTGGTATCAAGACCACTTCGCGCCCCTCGGTCCGGGTGTCATCACCGCGACCGAGGTGCAGTGGCTGGTGTGGACCTGGCCGGTGACGGGCGAGTCCTATTGCCATACGGCCGAGGTGTTCTACCAGCAGCCGTTCGCCAACGGATCCGTGGTCAATGATGTTGTCCGACTGGTCGAGCACAATGGGGAGTGGCGGTGGTTCTTCGGGCGCAGTCGCGAGTTTGTTGCCGAGCAGCTCGCAAAGTATGGCGGCTCGGTGGCCGAATCCCGGGATGCCGCACCGGTCGGGTCCTGCGACGGTGCCACGGACTGGTGGATCGAGACGTACGACCGGCTGATGTCGGCGTACTACCTGGGCTATACCCTCCCGAACGTCTGGGCCGGCGGAACCGGCGACCCCGGGATACTGAGGGAGTACGAGCAGATCTTCGCCCGGTTGCGAGTCGAGCAGGAGGTGAGCCCTCCGCCGTCCGCCGCTCAAGGCCTGCACGACGATTTTCTCTCCATGCTGACGCTCTATGAGTTCGCTGCCGGCAATCTCGCGGCGGTTGCCTCCGGGCTGGATCCGCTGGCTGAGTCCGCGGTGCTGGCCAACGGAGTCCAGGCGCTGGACTCCGCGCAGGGCATGGTCGCCACGCTGGATGAACAGGCGTCGCAGTTCGTCGATGCGTACCAGCCCCTGGTGGTGTTCGTCCCCACGATGGGCGGCGATATTCCTCCTGCCCCGGTGAAATCCGGAGAAAACGAACCTGAGGGGTTTATGCCGGTGGAGTGCCGGCTCTTCACGTCCCAAGCGGCTGCGCAACGCTTTTACGAGGCAGCCGGACCCGGTGACCCGCATGGGTTGGATCGTGATGGTGATGGCGTCGCTTGCGAGCCTGGGGAATAACGATGCAGCCGTGTGGGCCGTGCCACAAACCACAGCGGCTCTGGGTGCCAACGGAACCACATGAGGAGGCGTGATGCCCGAGATGCCACTTCCGATCATCCGG
>DASYVY010000086.1:0-2448 GCA_035936535.1 Thermomicrobiales bacterium
TGCCTTCACGCCGGAATCGGCTGTCGGGGCAATCGAGGAGATCGGCTACCCGGTGGTTCTCAAGCCCGCCGTCGGGTCGTGGGGCCGGTTGCTGGCGCGGGTCAACGACCGTGACGCGGCGGAGGCATTGCTGGAGCACAAGGTGACGCTCGGATCATTTCATCACGGCGCGTTCTATATCCAGGAGTTCGTCGAGAAGCATGGGCGCGACATCCGGTCGTTCGTCGTCGACGATAAGACGATCTGCGCGATCTACCGGGATTCCCCGCACTGGATCACCAATACCGCCCGGGGCGGCAAGGCCAGCAACTGTCCCGTGACGCCGGAGCTGGACGATGTCTCGCGGGCCGCCGCGGCCGCTGTCGGCGGCGGGGTCGTTGCCGTCGACCTGTTCGAGACGGAGCGAGGCTTGCAGGTCAACGAGGTGAATTACACGATGGAGTTTCGCAACAGTATCGACACGACGGGCGTCGATATCCCGGCGAGGATCGTCGATTACGTGCTCAAGGTCGGCGTCGAGGACAGGGCGCGGCGGTCTGCGGAGCGGGTCGCCGCGGATTAAAAGGGGTTGACAAGAGGTAGTGGCCGGTCTTGTGTCGGCCAAGACGCTACAGATCGTCAGCTACGCAGGAACCTTAGAGACTACAGAACAAGGAACAGGGACATGGTCAACGTATCAATTGTCGGCGGATCGGGATATGCCGGGGGTGAACTTGTCCGGCTCCTGCTGAGTCATCCGGAGGTGACCATCAGGCAGGTTACCTCCGAGCGAAACGCCGGAAAGTTCATCCGCACGACACATCCAAATCTCCGCAAGCGAACGGACATGAAGTTCGTCGCGAGCAGCGAGCTCGAACCGTGTGACGTACTGTTCCTCGCGCTGCCGCACGGAGTCTCGATGGAGAAGCTGCCGGACGTACGCGACCTGGCGCCGGTGATCATCGATCTCAGCTCGGACTTCCGGTTGAACAACCCCGGCGACTATCCCGTCTGGTACAACCACGAGCACACCGATCTCGCTGCCCTTGGGCGTTTTGTCTATGGGATGCCGGAGCTCCACCGTGAGGAGATTCGCACGGCGGACTGGATCGCCAGCCCCGGCTGCATGTCGACGACCGCGATCATCGGGCTCTATCCGCTGTTCCGGGCATGTGTCGTCGATCCGGCGATCCCGGTCGTGATCGAGGCGAAAACGGGGTCCTCCGGATCAGGGGGATCGCCGGGCCTGGCGTCCCACCATCCGGAGCGGGCCGGAGTGGTTCGGTCCTTCAAGCCGACCGGGCACCGGCACACGGCGGAGATCGTCCAGGAACTGAGCTTCGACGGCAGGGTGCCCCGGATCGCCTTCTCGGCCACCTCGACCGATGCGGTGCGGGGGATTGTCGCCACAAGTCATGTATTCACGAAGGAGCCGCTGCAGGACAGGGATCTCTGGAAGATCTACCGGGCGGCCTACAAGGACGAGCCGTTCATGCGGCTGGTCAAGGAAAGCTCGGGCGTGCACCGGTATCCGGAGCCGAAGATCCTGAGTGGATCGAATTACGGCGATGTCGGGTTCGAGCGCGATCCGCATTCCAACCGGGTCGTCGTGGTCGCGGCGACGGACAACCTGATGAAGGGGGCGGCCGGGCAGGCGGTTCAGGCCTTCAACATCCGGATGGGGTACGACGAGACCACCGCGATCGACTTCCCTGGCCTCCACCCGATCTGACGCCGACGCACGATATGACATACCTGTCATCCCGAAGCGAAGCGAGGGATCCCCCGGCGAAGCCGGTCTCTCTTGGAGCAGTGAGGGCACACGATATCCAGTGCGGAAGGGCTGACATGGACGTAACGTACTCGCCACTTCAGGTTGAGGGGTTGCAGGGCGAATTCGTTCAGAACGAGCTCATCCGGCAGCAGTCGGGTTCGATGACCCTGGCGGTGCTCCTTCCCGGCCGTTGGTACACCTGTGACATGCCGCTCTTCTATATACGCTGAGCGACTGCTGATTGATCGAGGCTGGTATGTCCTGAGAGTTCAGTACGACTACCGGCGGGAGAACCCTGCAAGCGGCGAGGACGAGCAACTGGAACGGCTGACGGTTGATTCCCGTAGCGCGATCGACGCCGGGCTCGCACATGGGACGTATACGCATCTGGTCCTCGTCGGGAAGTCGCTTGGCACGATCGCGATGGCGCAGCTCCTTCCAGCGCTCGACGTGGCAGACGCCTGGTCAGTGTGGCTCACTCCGCTGCTCAAGCGGCCAGGCGTCTTACAATGTGTCGCATCATGTTCGGACCGTTCCCTTGTTGTCATCGGTTCGGAGGACTCTCACTTCGATCCGGCCATAGTGGGCAGTCTCGCAAGCGAAGGCCAATGCGCCACGCTGATTATCGATGGTGGTGAGCATAGCCTCGATCTTCGAGGTGACGCGGTGGGTTCGGCAATGTCATTCGTGACGAC
>DASYVY010000087.1:0-2386 GCA_035936535.1 Thermomicrobiales bacterium
CTGGCGGCCGTGCTCGATGCGTTTCCCGCCACGGAGGAGGACAACGCCGCCCTCGCGCAGGCCAGCCAGCAGCTGGGCGATCTCTTTCTGCTGGTGATCGTCGGCGAGTTCAACGCCGGCAAATCCGCCTTCATCAACGCGCTGATCGGCGCCGAGGTGATGCCCGAGGGGGTGACCCCGACCACCGCCGTCATCAACCTGCTCCGCTTTGGCGAGACGCCATCGGAAGCGATGCTGCCCGATGGCGTGATCCAGCGCACCTTTCCCGCCGATTTCCTCGAAGAGATCACGGTCGTCGATACCCCCGGCACGAACGCGATCATCCGCGAGCACGAGGCATTGACCCAGCGGTTCGTGCCCCGGTCCGATCTCGTGCTGTTCGTGACCTCCGCCGATCGCCCGTTCACCGAGAGCGAACGCGAGTTCATGGCGCAGATCCGGGAGTGGGGCAAGAAGGTCGTCGTCATCCTCAACAAGGTCGATCTCCTGCGGGATGATTCCTCCCGCGAGCAGGTCGTGACGTTCGTGCGGGAGAGCATCGAACGCCTGCTCGGCTTCACGCCGGAGATCTTCCCGGTCTCCGCCCTGCTTGCCCAGCAGGCGAAATCGGTCGGCGACCGCAACCCGGAAGAGCGCGATCGCCTCTGGGAGCAGAGCCGGTTCGAGGCACTCGAACGCTACGTCGTCGAGACGCTCGATGAGGAGGGCCGGATCCAGCTCAAGCTCCTCAATCCGCTCGGCATTGCCGAACACCTCACCGAGCGCTATCACAAGGCAACGACCGATCGACTCGTCGTCCTCAACGACGATCTGGTCACGATCGACAACATCGAACGCCAGCTCGCGCTCTATCAGGAGGACATGCGACGCCAGTTCGCCTACCACCTGACCCGAATCGAGAACATCATCCATCGCATGAACACGCGGGGTGACGAGTTTCTCGAGGATACGATCCGGATCGGCCGTGTCTTCGATCTCTTCAAGCCCGAGCGGATCCGCGAGGAGTTCGAGCGCAAGGTCGTTGGCGACACCGAACGCGCGATCGACACGAGCATCGATGAGCTGATCGACTGGATGGTCGAGCAGGACCTGCGTGTCTGGGAAGCGGTCAACGAGTATATCGATCGCCGCCGCCTCAACAAGTACGCCGACGAGTTGATCGGCGAGGTCGGCGGGCAGTTCCGCTACGATCGCCGCTCGATGCTGGAATCCGTATCCAAGCGGGCGCAGGAAGAAGTCGACCGGTACGACGCGGACGCCCACGGTCACGAGCTCTCGCTGTCGGTCCGGAACGCGGTCGCCGCCGTCGCCGTGGCGGAGGCGGGCGCGGTCGGGCTGGGTGCGCTCGTGGTGGCGGCCGCCAGCACCGTCGCGGTCGATGTAACCGGCATCCTGGCGGCGAGCGTGCTGGCCGGGATCGGCCTGTTCGTGCTGCCGGCCAAGCGACGCCAGGCTCGGATCGACTTCCACCATCGGTCCGCCGAGCTGGAAGAACGCCTTGTCTCGGTGATGGGGGACCAGTTCGAGCACGAGCTGAATCGATCGATCGCCCGGATCCAGGATGCGATCTCGCCCTACACCCGGTTCGTGCGCTCCTCCCGTGAGAAACTGGAGCGGATGGAGGTCGACCTGGCGAGTATCCGGAACGACCTGCGGGCACTGCGGCGCCGGATCGGTCCCAACGCGGATCTCCCGTCCGGACCGGCAACGCCGGGCCCGCTCGCGGCGGGCGCATCGAACGGACAGAGATCGAGCGCCGCACCGGCCTCCGCCGATACCGCTGCCGACACGAGAATCATCACCACAGCCGGCACCACGCCCCGACCAGGGCGCTCGCCCGCGAGCGATGGGCCGGACGGCAACGCTGGGCCTACCCGCTCACCCTCCGGGGGATCGGGCAACGGTCGCTCCTGAGCGCATGACCCAGTCCTCATCCTGCTCGTGAATCCGTGAACGCTGCACCGGCCGTTCCCACGTATTCATCGGAGCGTGACGGGAGGTCGCAGGTTGGCCTGGGGTTGGCCGGATGTGGATTGTGCCGCCGCAACGACGCGCGGACGACCAGCCAGTTCCGGGAAGGACATCCAGATGTATCGCGGCCCCCGGCTGCCTGGCACGGCACGGGGTACCTTCATTGTCATCCCATAAGGGCGATAGCCCGGCGCAGGCAACCACCACCACCGGGATCATCCAAGGTGTCCGCCCATTGGGGCGGTGAGCACAACGCGCCTTCGGCCGACCGTGGCGAGACACCCCTCTCGCCCATCCAGCCAAAGGACGCTTTCGTCCGTCCGACCGGCGGTACCGCCCCGACGGATTCAGGTCGTGATTTCAATGGTCCGAGCCCTAGCGGCGGTGGACCACAACGCGATGTGGCGCGTTTTCC
>DASYVY010000088.1:0-9606 GCA_035936535.1 Thermomicrobiales bacterium
AGGGTCTGGGAGTCATGTTCGACGATGCTCGTGTTCCACAGGCTGCGCAGCTCGATGTCCCGGATGCCGAGCTCGTTGCAGACCGCGAGCGCATAATCGAAGTCCTCGCTGATCTCATCGGTGATAACGCCAAGTCGGGCCATCTGGGAGACCTTTCCGGTTGGAGCGCCTATTATCGGAGATGGGTGTTTCAGCGGATCGTGCCCTCGGCTCGCGGACCGTCACGTGGCCACTACTGGATCGGCGCTGGGAAGTGCGTCCGGCGCAGACCCAAGCTTCACGGTGGCGTCGGCATCCTACTCACCGACGGGGTGCCGGTCAATGAGAACCGGATCGATGGCTTTCGCTCCACCGCTTCGCAGCTCCCGCGCGAGCCGGTAGAGATCGGCGAGGTCTCCGCGAGCCACCCAATGAAAACGCTTCACGGCGTCCTCGACAGGAATGACCTCGACGCTTGTGATCTGCTCTCCGTCGGCCGGATTCAACGGGGCCCCGACGATGGTGACGTTTCCCCAGAACACGAGGCGCAGAAAATCGGGATGTGGAAGGTGCGCGCGCCAGGGAGCTGCGTCCTCGGAGTGGCATGTCCAGGTGCCCATCGGAAAGAGCGTGTGAATTTCCGCGCCCGCTTCTTCCAGCAGCTCACGTCGGGCGGCGGCATCGAAGGACTCGCCGGGCTCGATCGTCCCGCCGGGAAGTGTCATCGAGCCGTCTTCGAGGCCGATCACGACGCAGTGGTCGCGAGCACCGACGAATGGAACGACATTGACGCTCTGCACCTGTGCGATGGGCGGCAACGCCGGGTTGGGCGAGAACGGGGTCATCGTCACGTTGCGCCAGCGCTGGGGCTGCGCGAGCGCGGGATACCGAGATGCGAAGTGGTCATCGTCCCTCAATCGTCATCCACCTGCATGGGATCAGCGTCCATCGCGCCCATCAGCCCGCTCTCCATGTCGCCCATCATCGTGCTGGCGAATTCGCTCTCGCGCCGGCGTTCCTCCGGAGGCAGAAGCGCGGCGCAGGGTGTGCCGAACCGGGGCGTGGCGAAGGGCAGGTGCGTATCGCCTCGCGCCAGGATGTGCGATCCGTTGGCCATCAGGGTCTCGGGGTCCATGCCTGTAGCATCGCCACCGTTCCACTGGGTGAACGAGCGCGCATTGCAATAATGGCCGACGAACGAGCGGCGGAAGCGGTCCGTGGTCCAGTTGGTCTTGCTACGATGGAGGACGTGCCCTCCGAAAAAGACCACATCCCCGGCCTTTGCTGACACAAGCAGGTGGGGATACCGGTTGGCGATCCGGGCAAGGTCGTTCTCATCGTCGTTAGGATTGCTGACTCCACTGACTTCACTGATATCCCCGAGTTGACGATCTCCGGAGCCATACCCCGAATGTGGGGGGTAGACCGGTTCGTGCTGGCTGCCCGAGGCAAACCACATCGCGCCGTTCAGCTCGTCGCAGTCGTCGATCGCGATCCAGGCACCGCAGAGGGAGTCCGGGATCGTCGGGATGTAGTACGTATCCTGATGCCATCCCTGACCGGGTTTTCCAGGTCCCTTGACGAACAGCATGGTTTGCAGCGCCAGGACATCTGGACCGATCAGCGCCTGGAGGACATCGAGCACCCGCGGGTGCAGCATGTACCGCTCGTGGAGCTCCAGCTGACGGTGAAGCATGTGGATGCGGAGAAAGTACTCGGCTTTTTCCTGGGGGGAGAGATGGGCGGGAGGTGCGGCGAGTTGCTGGGTCGCGACACCGCTGGCATGGTCGCCGCGCTCGAGCTCGGTTTGCGCCTGCTCCGGAAGCCGCCCCTGCATCAGGTCCTCGGTGTGATCCCGAAGCTCGGAAACCTCGTCAGCGGTCAGCAATCCAGGGACGACCAGAAAGCCCTGACGCCGGAATGTCACATATTCCTCGACGGAAACGCGATACGGTTCACGATTTTGCGCGGCGTCGCGCGTGGTGTCGACTCGCTCGGCGATACTCATGATCCCTCCTCGTCCGTGCTGGCGATATCATCTCGCAACGACCGGTAGGGGGATTGTATGGGACCGGAAACGGGAAGGGAATCACGGCACACCAGGCAGGCACCACAGCGGCGAACAGCGAGGGTGCCCGCAGGACGTGGATACCCTCGTCATTCGAAATAGGGCTTGTGACGAAGGAGCGGTGGGATGTGCAGTACCACCGCTCCAGGGTTGGGCGGGTGATGAATGCGGCATGTGGAATGGCGTTGCACCATGAGCCAGCCGGGAGGCGCACTCCGCTGGATCGACATGCGGATACGTGTCATAACCGACCACGAGGGTTGCGAGAGCGACCATCGCAGGGCTGATATTGGCGTGGAAGTCAAGAGTGACCGCGATCAGGAGATCGGGACCGGTGACCGCCCGGACACGTTTCAGTGGGTGACCTCCGCATCGGGATAGCCTTTGGCCGCCATCGCTCCATGGAGGGTGGTGAGGACGATGGCATCGCCGGCTACGCTCGACCGATCAGGCTCGCACGCTTGGCCACCATCCGCTCGAACTCGGCCTGGGTCGGGGGACCGCTGGTCACGGTCTTCGTCTGCAACGTATGGACAAGCTCGATTCCCCGATTCCGGCACTCGTCGATCACGCCACCGGCGGAGTGGTTCGTGGCGGCATAGATCAACACCTCATGACCCCGGCGCGTGCCGTAGTCGGTTTCGGTCGTGATGACCGGCGAAAGGGTGTGCGTCTCGTGCATGATGCCCCCAGTGATGCATCTCATCGCGGGCGCTCCGGAGTGCGGGCAATCGGCTCGCCCGGAGTCGCGAACGCACGCACGAAGGCGGCGAGGCGTTCGGTTGCCGCCGTGATAATCCGCTCCCCGAGTGCGGCGGTCGCGCCCGGCGCGAAACCGTAGACGCCGCTGGGCGATTCGTTCCCCGGGTCGGGTGGGCGATACCCCACGCCCATCTCCGGTTTGGCGAACAGGTCCTGAAGTGGGGCGCAGGCGTCGGCGTGCGGCATCGGTCCAATGGCGTCTGGCTGGAGGAACCGGGCGATCGATGTCTCTGCCTCGCCAGCATGACCGATGCTGCCGCCATCGTGGTGGGACCAGTCCGCCATCTCGGTGGCGATCAGGTCCCAGTAGGAGAGTGCAGCAGCGCGGACACCGGCGTCGGCCATCACTGTCGCCGCGACCGCGATGATCCCGGCGTTGCCGCCGTGCCCGTTGACGATCACCATCCGCTCGAACCCGTGATGGGCGACGCTGGCCGCCAGATCCCGGAACAGGCTCAGGAGCGTTTCCGGCCGCACGGTGAGCGTGCCCGGAAAGCCGAGCCAGTAGGGAGACAGCCCCCAATGAATTTCGGGCAGCACCAGCGCCCTCGGATCGCGGGTTTCGTCGAGGAGTCTTGCCGCGCCAACGGCTACGGTGGTCGCTGCGTTGGTGTCCGTGTCGAGCGGCAGGTGCGGGCCGTGTTGCTCGATCGCGCCGATCGGCAGCAGCAGGACCGCTCCGTCCGTTGCCGCCTCGGCGATATCTTCCCGCCGCAACTTGTGCCATCGAACCTCGCTCATGCCAGCTGCAGCCGGGCCTCGACGTGTTCCTCCCCGAACACGAACCCTTCGAGGATCTTGCGGACGATGACATCCGCGTGACTATTTGGGTACCAGGCGGTGACGATCGCGGCGACGCATGGCTTATGGTCCACTACCCTGAATCCTTGTGTTTGTATTCGTATTCGCTCGGCTCACACTGCACCTCGTTGCTCCGTGTGGCTCGGGCCGCGCAAACGAGCCACGATCACGGCGCCTGGAGCGCTCAACGGTGCCGGAGTTGAGCGATGATCTGCTCGATCACGATCTCGGGCGCATCGCCGTCCAGAGTATCTGGAGTGAGCAACAGCGCGGCATCCCCATCCTGTCCGACGGCGATGGCCGGATCTCCCGCAAGCAGGCGTCCGACGAGGCCGGTCGCTCCTGGGGAGCCGGTCAGGTGATCGAGCGCGATGCGCAGGCGGGGCACCGGCTGACCGGCTTCGTTCGGGAACTCGCGTGTTGCCGTGACCCCTGGTACGCATGCCAGCCTGTCGATCCAGTTCGCGACAACCTCCTCGAACTGCCTGGCTCGTGCCTCGTGGTCGAGACCCACGTAGCGCTCGACGGCGGCGAGCAGGCCCATCGTCTCCTCCTTGCCGACCTTCATGGGCCGTCCAAGCCGCTGGTGCGGCGCACCATGGAGCGCGCAGGAGGCGATGAGATCGGCGCGCCCGAGAACAAGCCCGCTGGCTTGTGGGCCCCGCAGATCCTTGCCGCCGCTGAAGACGACCAGGTCCGCGCCCAGGTCCCGGGTGAAGCGCCAGAAGTTCTCCACGGGCGGCAACTGCGCCGCGGCATCGACCACGACCGGTACCCCGGCCGCGTGGGCGATAGCACGCGTCGACTCCAGTGACAGTGCGCCGCGTCGCAGATGCTCGCCCGCAACATACAGGACGAGAGCGGTGCGTTCGTTGAGGGCCGCTTCCAGCTCCCAGGGAAACGTCTGGAGCGCATTGCCGATCTCTACGATCCGGCCGCCGGCGAGGCGCACAGCCGGATCGTAGGGGATCCGCTGGGAGCGATGGATCACGATCTCGTTCCGGGCCGGGGATCGCCCCTCGATGACGTTGGCAAGCTCACCCAGCTCGTCGCCGATCATGCAGGCAAGGGCCGAGACGACCAGACCGGCAGCCGCTCCGGACGTGACGTACGCGGCGTCGTTCCGGGTCAGGCACGCCAGGCGTTCACCGGCCGCCGCCTGCAGCGCGTGCATGTCGATGTAGCTCCCGGCCGCCAGCCGCATGGCTTCGAGCACTTCCGGTGGCATGCGGGAGCCGCCAAGCCGGGTGAGCCGCGCATCGGCATTGATCAGGGGCCGGAGGCCGAGGGCACCGTAGTCGCTCATCTGATGCCACCGGCCAGCGTCCTGGCCAATGGGAACGCTGCCCATGCCATTCCGGCGTCAACCACGAGCCAGCTCGCGGCAGACATCGTCGATGACCGTGAGCGCGAACGCGAAGTCCTCGGACGTGTGCGCGGTCGAGAATCCCGAATGGCCCGGTGCGCCCTCCGTGGTGTACCCGTGGAAATAGACCCCTCGCTCGATGCACTTGACGGCAAACCGCCGGTTCAGGTCGTGATCGTGGGCGAGAGCATCGGCCCAGGTCCGGACCTGTTCGGTGCGGCCGAAATAGACGCCGAACCGTGCGCCGGCCCCCTGAACCCTGACCGGCAGCGCATGTCGGTCGAACACCGCCTGGAGCTCGGCGTAGAACCAGTTGGCGGTGGCGTTGATCGTCTCGTAACAGCCCGGCTGGCCAAGTTCCTCCAGGGTCGCAAGGGCAGCAAGCACGCTCAGGAGATGTCCGGAATAGGTCCCACTGTGGCTCACGGGACCGGCCGGCGCCAGAAGCTCCATCAGGTCTGCCTTGCCGGAAAGGCTGGCAAGCGGCATCCCGTTCGCGAGCGCCTTGGCATGGGTGGTGAGATCCGGGGTGACACCGTACTGGGCCTGAACACCGCCGAGCGCCGTCCGGAACCCGGAGAGGATCTCGTCGAAGATCAGGATGACTCCCGCCTGTCTGGTCAGCTCTCGCAGGCACTCCAGGAAACCCTGCTCCGGCGGAATGCAGCCGGCGTTGAAGTGGATTGGCTCAACGATGATCGCCGCGAGTTCGTCACCATGTCGGTCTATCGCCGCTTCGAGCGCGGGAACATCATTGAACGGGATCATCACGCAGTCGTCCGCCTGGCTCGTTGGCACTCCGCCCGACGACGGGATCAACTTGCTGGCGCTTCCCGTGACCGCCTCGGCGCCTCCGATCGTATTTCGTCGCTTGAGCAACCAGGGTTCGCTGAGGCCATGGAAGTGACCGTCGAACTTGAGATATCGATCTCGTCCCGTGGCGGCGCGTGCGATCCTGATCGCAACGGCAGTGACCTCACTGCCAACTGTGGCGAATCGGACGCGCTCCGCGGCGGGAATGATCTCGACCAGGCAGGAGGCCAGGCGCTCGTGGAATGGTGTCTCGGTCGCGGCGATGATGCCCGCCTCGAGCCCTTCGGCAACCGCCGCCTGGACCGAGGGATGGTGATGGCCGAGGAGGGCCGCGCCGTTGGAGAGGTTGAAATCAAGGTAGCGCTTGCCATCGACCCCGACCAGCCAGGCACCCTCGCCACGCGCCATATAGAGTGGCTTTCCGAGATAGGCATGCATCCGCAGGCTCGCCGACACGCCGCTCGCGAGGACGGTCCGGGCTTGTTGAAAGAGCTGGTCCGTCTCGGGCGAGGCGACCTGAGTGTTCATGCGTGGTGCTCCCTGCTCCCGGCTCCTGGCCACGCGAAACAGCCCCCGCTCGACTCCAGGAAAGTCCAGCAGCTACCGTTTCGGTGTGAGAAACGGAGTTATCTTCAATGGAACCAAGTGTAGCAGGATGAGGGACGCGGTCAAGCCTCGCTGGGCCCGGTAGGCCGCGTCAGGAGTGAAGGTGGGCCAGCTCATCTCCGAGGGACTGGGCGACCTCCTTGAGGGCCCTCCCGATATCGGCTACCTGGGCCATTGTCACCCGGGAGGCAGGGGCGCTCAGGCTGATCGCCAGTGGGGGATGGGTGCCAGGCATCACGACGGCGATACAGCGGCCACCGAGTTCATTTTCCCGGTCATCCAGCGCATAACCCCGGCGCCGTACCTGCTCCAGATCCTCCAGATACGCACCGGGATCGGTGATGGTCCGCTCCGTAAACGGTGGCATGCCCTCCCGTTCCAGGATCTCGCGGGCCTGCCCAGGAGGGAGGACGGAGGCGATCGCCTTGCCCAGGGCGGTCGAGTGGATCGGATCCCGATCCCCGACCCGGGCGGAGAGGCGCATCGACTTGGTGCTCTCGACGATCTCCAGGTACACGACCCGGGTGCCATCGAAAATGCCGAGGTTGGCCGTTTCCTCAAAGGTATTGCGCAGTTCCTCAAGACGCGGACGGGCAATGTGGGAAAGGAGCTCCGAGCGCCGGATGTGCATCGGCAGGAATGCCGAGCCAAGCACGTACGTCGCTGACTCGCCAACCCGTTCCACGTACTGTCGCGTCTCGAGTGTCCAGAGGTACCGGAACACGGAACTCTTGGGAAGGCCGACGACAGATGTGAGATCCATCAGCGACATCCCGGCCGGATGCTCCCGGAGCAGGTCGAGGATGTCGCAGACCCGTTCGGCAGCCCGGACAGAGTAGGAGCGATCGGTCCCGTTCGGTTCCCGCGCTTCGGGGACTTCCTGCCCCAAGTCCTGGTCTGCCGCGGTCACGACTGCGTCGATCACGGTGGTGTTTCCCCTCTGGTCGAAGATTCGGTATGAGAACTCAGCCCCGAGCGCTGGCCTGAAGTCGGGCTTAAGAAGGACCCGGTGCTAGGGGCTTGGTTCCGATGCCGGACTGTATACGCGAGATCGGGCGCCCGTCCACGACCCCACGAGGTCCGAATCGGATTATCTCCCGCAATTCTACGTGGTGAACCATGATTCCGTGTTTGGCAACCGGCGCGGATGCCGCTGCCCTTCTGGCCGGGAGACCGGGTCGCATGATCGGCCAGCACTGCCATGTTTTCGTCATCACGCATGTTCGCCGCTGCCGAACCGCCCGACCGCAGGACGACGCGAGTGATCGGGAACCCGATCTGGATTTCACAGACGTGCAGCTGGCCGCGCGGAACTGGCGGTGCCGCCGTCGATGGGGGAGGGAAGAGGTGAATGCGTCGTTTGGCTGCCTCCGCCTTCGAGCGCAGCCGCACCTGGGGAGGGTCGGAGGGATGCGGAGACGGGCGAAGGCAGCTCGTCCATCTCTCGACTACTCCATGAAGAAAACACGATCGAGCAGATGCAATGGGCGTTCGAGGTCGGGATCGACCGGAGTCTCGAGATACTCCGTCATCCATGCCTGCCAGCGACGGTTGGCGTCGCTGGACGCAAGGGCCTTCTGCGCCGCGTCCCAATCGTCGCATTCGAGGTAGCCGAACAGTTCGTTGCCGTCCGCGAAGATCGAGTAGTTTCGGTAGCCCGCCGCTCGCATGTCCGCAAGCAGATCCGGCCAGACGGTCCGGTGGATCTCGAGGTACTCATCGAGCCGGTCCGGCTTGACGCGAAGGCGGAACGCGATCCGGTGCATGTGCCCTTCCCTCGATCGTTGTCGCCGTGACGACTCAGGAATTCGAGCCGGTCAGGAGCGACTCTCGGATCGCCATGATCTGCGATCGCAACTGGGTGTCTGTCTCCAGGGCCCGCTCGATCTTCTCGATGCCGTGGAGCACGGTGGTATGGTCCCGACCACCCAATTCCCGCCCGATATCGACGAGAGAGCCATCGGTTTCCTCCCGCAGGAGGTACATCGCGACCTGGCGGGGCGCCACGATCTCACGGGTGCGTTGCCGCCCGATGAGGTCCTTCTTGCTCATGTTGTAATAGCCGGTCACGGCCTCGACGACATCGGCACTGGTAGTCCGGGCGCGGCGGCCAGCGATCGAGGCATCGGTGAGGGCCTCCATCGCGAGCTGGAGATTCAGCGGGCGTTTGTAGAGCTGGGCCATCATCAGAATCTTGTGTAGCGCACCTTCGATCTCCCGGATGTTCGTCTGGTCCTTATGGGCGATGTATTCAATGACGTCGCTGCCGAGCGAGATGCCGAATTCCTCGGCCTTCTGGCCGAGAATGGCGGTTCGCATCTCGTAATCCGGTGACTGGACATCCGCGATCAACCCGCCTTCGAAGCGGGAGCGCATTCGATCCTCCAGCGCGGAGATCGCACGCGGCGGCTTGTCGCTGGAGATGACCACCTGCTTCCCGTTCTGATAGAGCGCGTTGAAGGTGTGGAAGAACTCCTCCTGCGTGCTCTCCTTGCCGGCGATGAACTGGATGTCGTCGATCATCAGGATGTCGATCAGCCGGTAGCGCGCCCGGAAGTCCTCCATCCTCTGTGACCGGATGGCGTTGATCACGTCGTTGGTGAACGTCTCGGACGTGACGTACATGAGCGTCAAGTCCGGATTGTTCTCCAAGGCACGGTGTCCGATCGCATGGAGGAGGTGCGTCTTGCCGAGCCCGACTCCACCGTGGACGAACAGCGGATTGAACTGTCGTCCGGGGTGCTCGGCGATCGCGAGCGATGCCGCATGCGCGAGCCGGTTCGAGGAGCCAACGACATAGCTGTCGTAGGTCAGGCGAGGGTTGAGCCCATGAGCTGTCGGCTGCAGCGCCAGCTGCTTGTTGCTCAGACCGTGCCCTGGCGCGCTTGCCGGTGTTCCGCTGTCGCGGCGCGGCCGTGGTCGTTGGGAGAGCGGGTGCTCGCCGGACCGCGCGCTCGCCGACGACGGCGGCTGGTCCACAACAGCCCTGGCGATCGGTGCCGGTCGCTGCTCTCGCGCCATACTGGGCGCTCCGGCGGTTCCCACCGCTCCAACCGTGAAAAAGGCGCGGAGGTCTCGGCCGACGATATCGCCCAGGACTCGCTCGACCTGCGGCGCATACCTGGCCTGAAGAGTGGAGGCGCTGAAGGCATTGGGAGCGGAGATGACGGCGGTATCATCGTCCACGCCGACGAGGGTGGTTTGGCCGAAC